>JBCDEN010000302.1:0-5706 GCA_039179715.1 Pseudomonadota bacterium | reverse complement strand
GCGCTCGTTGTCGCGCAATGGGCCTATTATGCGCGCACCGTCCGAGCGACCGCGCTCGTGGAGCGCGGCAAGGAATATGTCGAGGCGGCGCAGTGTCTCGGCCTCTCGCGTTCGCGCGTCGTTTTCCGTCACATCCTGCCGAATTGCCTGGCGCCGCTGATTGTCGTCGGCACCGTGCAGACGGCACACGCGGTGTCCCTTGAGGCGACGCTTTCGTTCCTGGGTGTTGGATTGCCGCAGACCGAACCGTCGCTGGGCGTGCTGATTGCCAACGGCTTTGAATACATGCTCTCCGGCCGATACTGGATTTCGGTGTTTCCCGGGATTGCACTGCTCCTGACCGTCGCCTCGATCAACCTTGTCGGCGACCAGCTGCGCGATGTGCTCAATCCGAGGCTGAAAAAATGACCCCTGTTCTGGAAGTCAGCGGGCTGAAAACGCATTTCTTCACCCATGCCGGTGTCGTCAAGGCGGTGGATGGTGTCGATTTTTCCGTGAACAAGGGCGAGGTCATGGGCCTTGTCGGAGAATCGGGATCGGGCAAGTCCATAACGGGCTTTTCCATCCTGGGACTGATCGATCCACCCGGCCGGATCGTCGAGGGCGAAATCCGGTTCAACGGCGAGAACATCGCCGATGCGTCCGAGGAAACGCTCAAGTCGATCCGGGGCAACCGCATCTCGATGATCTTCCAGGACCCGATGATGACGCTGAACCCGGTGTTGCGCATCGATTCCCAGATGATGGAAGCGATCCTTGCCCATGAAACGGTGTCCAAAAGGGAAGCCTGGGAGCGGTGCCGGGATGCCCTTGGCCTCGTCGGCATTCCGTCTCCCGAGGAACGCCTCAAGTCCTATCCACACCAGCTGTCGGGGGGAATGCGGCAGCGTGTTTCCATCGCAATCGCCTTCTTGAACAAGCCGGATCTCATCATCGCCGATGAACCGACAACAGCGCTTGACGTCACCATTCAGGCGCAGATCATCCATGAAGCCCAGAAGCTGACCCGGCAGACCGGCACCGCGATGATCTGGATTACCCACGACCTTGCGGTCGTTGCCGGTCTCGCCGACCGGATCTCGGTCATGTATGCCGGCCGGATCGTCGAGCAGGGCCGGACCGATGACGTCATCGATCATCCGCTCCACCCGTATACCGTTGGCCTGCTGGGGTCCGTACCGACCGCCAACAAGCGCGGCGAGCGGCTGTTCCAGATCGAAGGCATGACACCAAACATGTTGTCCTTGCCCAAGGGATGTGCATTCTCGCCGCGTTGCGGGGCTGCCAGTGAGGCCTGCCAGGTCCCACCTGCCGTCGAGCACGTGGCGGACCGGGAACTGCGTTGTTATCACCCCCAGTCACAGGTGGCAGCTGAATGACGGCGCCTTTGGTCGAAATCAGGGACGTGTCGAAACGGTTCGCAAAGCGGCTCGATTTTGCTGGAAAGATTGCCCAGAAGCTGGGTGCGGGCGTGCGCGAGGAAGTGGTTCACGCGGTAGACGAGGTCAATCTGGAGGTCAAGGAGGGAGAAGTTCTCGGCCTTGTGGGGGAATCCGGTTGCGGCAAGTCCACGCTCGGCCGTGTCGTCGCCGGCATTCACGCGCCAACGTCCGGGCAATTGATGTTTCAGGGAAAAGACGTCGCCTCCATGTCGGGCGCTGAGCGCCGGGCGGCAACTCTTGCCGTTCAGATGATCTTTCAGGATCCGTTCGCCAGCCTCAACCCTCGGATGCGCGTTGAAGACATCATTGGTGAAGCCCCGCGGGTTCACGGAATCGTCTCCAGAACGGAAGCTTCGGATTATGTCGATGACATCATGCGCAAGGTCGGGCTGGATCCATCGCTGAAACGGCGCTACGCGCACCAGTTCTCCGGTGGCCAGCGGCAGCGTATCGGTATTGCCAGGGCGCTTGCCGTCAAACCGAAGTTTCTCGTCTGCGACGAGGCGATTGCAGCGCTGGACGTGTCGATCCAGGCACAGGTCATCAACCTGTTCATGGATCTTCGCGAGGAATTCGGCCTGACCTATCTCTTCATCAGCCACGATCTGAGCGTGGTTGAGCACATCGCGGACAGGGTGGCGATCATGTATCTCGGCCGCATCGTGGAAAGCGCTTCGACCGAGGAGATCTTCAGCGCCCCGAAGCATCCCTACACGCGGGCGCTGCTGGCGGAAGCACCGCGCCTCGATCAGCGTAAGCGGGACTTCGCACCCATCGAAGGCGAAATCCCGTCGCCCCTGAACCCGCCTGACGGGTGTTTTTTCAACCCGCGCTGCCCGCATGTGCGGAACCTGTGCCGTGCGGATCAGCCGCATCTTGAAACGATCGGCCGGGATCACACGGTTGCCTGCCACTACTGGCAAGAAAAATGAACGCACCTGCGATCACATCCGGGAGTGCCGCGGGGCACCTGTCCCTGATCGCGTTTTGACAGCGCACAAACGAATGGATGGCGTTCGATCTGCCAGGTGATAACGGGTTCGAACTGCCTGAGACCGTTGCAGAAAAGCAGCGGCTTGATTTGGAGGAAAACATGAAAAACACGGATCGGGTCTGGGATTTGGTTGATGCGCGCCGGGACGATTATGTCGGGCTGTCCGATCGTGTCTTCGATCAGCCGGAGATCGCCTATACCGAGTTCAAGTCAGTTGCCGAACACAGGAAAATGCTGGAACGGGAAGGCTTCCGGATCCAGGAGGGAATAGCCGGAATACCGACTGCCATTGTGGGCGAAGCGGGAGACGAGGGGCCGGTGATCGCCATCCTGGGTGAATTCGATGCGCTTCCCGAACTCGGTCAGATGGCCGGTATTGCCGAACATCAGCCGGTGGAAACCGGTGGGCCGGGCCATGGATGCGGACACAATCTGCTTGGTTCCGCAGCGCTCATGGCCGCATCAGCGGTCAAAGACTACCTTGCGGAGCGGGGTCTGAAGGGACGTGTGCGCTATTATGGCTGTCCGGCGGAGGAGGGCGGCGCCGCCAAGACGTTCATGGTGCGCGAAGGTGTGTTCGACGATGTCGACGCTGCGATTTCATGGCATCCGGCAACCTTTACCGCCGTCAATGAAGCCCGGTCGCTGGCCAACACCCGCATTGATTTCACGTTTCACGGCCGCGCTGCGCATGCCGCAGGCGCTCCCGAACTCGGCCGAAGTGCGCTTGATGCCATCGAACTGATGAATGTGGGCGTCAATTACATGCGCGAGCATATGCCCGACGAGGCGCGCGTGCACTACGCCTATCTCGACGCCGGAGGTATTGCGCCGAATGTCGTTCAGTCCAAGGCGACTGTGCGCCAGCTTGTCAGGGCACGCGATCTGTCGGAACTGCGCGGCCTTATCGAACGCGTGCGCAAGATTGCCCGGGGCGCTGCCCTGATGACGGAAACCGAAGTTGAGACCAGCGTGGTCAGCGGGGTGTCCAATCTGATCGGCAACCGGCCGCTCGAAGAGACCATGCAGCGGAACATGGACCGGCTCGGCGCACCCGACTTTGACGATCACGATCGTGAATTTGCCGAAAAGATCCGCGCCACGCTCAGCGAGGACAACATCACCGTCTCGTTCCGCCGGATCGGCGCGGAGGTCAATCCGGATCTGGCTCTGTGCGATTTCGTGGCACCGCTCGACCGGCACAGCGAGGGCGGGGAAGGGTCCACCGATGTCGGCGACGTCAGCTGGGCGGTGCCGACCGTTCAGGCGCGTGTTGCCACTTGTGCCGTTGGAACACCGTTTCACACCTGGCAGCTGACGGCCCAGGGCAAGGCTCCGGCTGCACACAAGGGCATGACCCATGCCGCGAAGGTCATGGCCGGCACCGCGATCGATCTGTTTGAGGATCAGGACATTCTTCAAAGTGCGATCGATGCGCACCATGCAAAGCTTGGACGGGACCCCTATGCCTGCCCTATCCCGGACGACGTCTCCCCGCCGCTCAAGGCCATGAGCAATCAGTAGGCGAGGGTGAAAAACGGGCATGCGGTCAAGACGCTCATGACGCCCGCGTTGCAATGATGCGCATGTGTCCTGCCGGGCGGATTTGGACACCGCGGACGTGCTGCGTGTCGAACTGGCTGCCTTTGAGAGTGCGGAACGGGGATTGCATGCGTGTGCAGTTCATTCCGGTGGTCCGGTCGGGCCGGGGGAATACGTTCAAAGTGCGCTGAAATTCTCAACGCCGCCTGTCTCCTGCGCGACGCGCTTTGCGCATTCAAAGAGAGCCCATCTGTCTTCAGGTGTCTTCATCAGGCTGAGATTGGTCACAGTCGTCATGACGCAGGCAAGTTCCTGCTGTGCGTCAAACACGGGAACTGCTTGTCCCGTGATGCCGGGCGACAAGTGCCCCGTGAGTTCTGCCCAGCACGTTTCGCGCATTTTTTGACTCTCGCGTTTTGTAGGTTTCTTGTCACGGAAACCGGCAGGCTGAAGTTTGCGCGCGACGTTGGCGTGCGCTTCGGAAAGATAGGCCTGAAAGAGCAGGCCGCATGCGGTGTTATCCAGCGGCAGCACATCGCCGAGACTGATCGTGTTGATCGCAAAATAGGCGCTGCGATACCATCTGACGACGGTCGGTCCCCTTTCTGTCCAGATCGCGACCCCTGCGGTGAAGGCGTGATCATTTGCCAGTTCCTTCATGTGCCTGGCCGCAATTTCAACCGGATCGATTCTCCTCAGCGCACTGATCCCAATTCGCAAGGCTGCGGGTCCCAGGTCGTATTGGCCCGAATGCGGGTCCTGTTGGACCAGTCCTTCTTTCACCAGGCTTTGCAGATATCGGTGAGCTGTCGGACTTCCTGTTCCGGCTTCCCGCGCGATCACACCGAGGGGCAAGGGTCCTGTGGCATTGGAAAGCACGTTCAGGAAACGCGTCGCAACGGAAACCGACTGAATGTTTGCCGATCTCTTCTGCTCGCTCTTGGCCCCGCCGGTGTCGTGATCAGCACTCATGACACAAACGCCTGTTTTTGACCTGCAAGAAGTCTCGCCCGCCTTTCAATTTCACAAAATACCGCAACTCAAACCCTCCCTTTGAACGACAGCGTATTGGCCTTGTCACGTGATTTCAATGCTCAAGATGAGGAAAATTCGTTCAATTTCAGTCTGTTGACCCAATATGTTGCTGTGCTGCAATCGATATTCATGAGTTTTTTACTCATGTTGAAATGTGTAATCAATTCTGTATAGTGAAATTAACCAGATGCAAATGCTGGGGGGCGGGGCAAGCGCAGAGGGCACTTGCCGCCTGGTTTTTTCTCCGAATCGTGTCGCAGGCAAGATCTCGCCAGCTTGCGCACTTCACTCATCATCAGGGTAATAAGATGAACTCGACTCGAATTGCGATGCTGCTCGGTGGCACGGCTTTGTTCACGCTCTCGCAGCTTTTGACCGGTCCCGCATGGGCCCAGGATGCCGAGATTACAGACGGGTCTGAAACCATCGTACTCGATACGATTTACGTGAGCGGAGAGAACCTGGCACGGCGGCTGCAGGACACTGCAAGTTCCGTCGCGGTCATCACTTCGGAGGATCTGGAAGCCAGGCCGGAGGCCTATGACGTGCAGCGCGCCGTGCAGGATGTTCCCAATGTTTACTATCCCGGGACCGTCGGCACCGCGCCTATTATTCGCGGACAGGACACGCAGGGTCCGGCCACTGGGGGGAGTGCCTTTTATTCCGGGACCGTTCCCAGGGCGACCATCAACG
>JBCDEN010000224.1:0-6424 GCA_039179715.1 Pseudomonadota bacterium | reverse complement strand
CCGGTGCTGCGATCACCGAAGCCGCGGCGAAAGCGATAAAACATTTGATTTTTCAAAAAAATCGATAAAAACTTCCATTTGATAAAAAGCCCGTTATTTATGATAGGGCAAAATGGGAGGATCACCATGAAATTGAATCTGACGTATCTGAGGGCGACCGCTGTTGCATTTGCTGCATCAATCGCGGTTTCGGCGTCGCCTGCGCAGGCGGCCGATCTGCCTTGCTCGACAGCCAAGCTGATCGTGCCCTGGGGCCCCGGCGGCGGCACGGCTGTGATTTTCGGTATTTTCGAGAAGGCGATCGAAGCCTCCGATTCACCTGTGAAAATCAAGGTCGTCACAATTCCGGGCCAGGGCGGTGGCGCCGGTGCCAAGGAAGCGCATGCAGCCAAGCCGGACGGCTGCACCCTGTTCGCGATCCACCAGCACCTGGTCGTCAACTACATCAACGGCGTGACCGATTTCAGCTGGGACGGGTTCGAACCGGTCGCGATGCTGACCGACACGCCCGAGATCATCGGTGCGGGCGGTCATGTCGAATATGACAGCCTTGAAGAGATGCTGGCTGCGGCCAAGGCAAATCCGGGCGGTATTCCGACTGGGGTGTCCATGGGCGCGACCAGCCACTTCCTGTGGATCATGCTCGGTTCAAAGACCGGCACGGACTATCAGTACGTTCCGTTCCAGGGCGGCACCGCCGGCCGGATTACCGGTCTTTTGAACGGCTCGATCGACCTGGGCGGCATCAACATGGCCGCCGCGCGCACCCAGCGCGACGACGGCGCGCTGAAAGCCTTTGCCATCGCGGCAGATGAACGCAGCGACCTGATACCGGACGTGCCGACGCTGAAGGAACTCGGCGTTGACATGACCTATTCCCTGACGCGCGGTATCATGCTGCCGAAAGGCACCCCGCAGGAGTTCGTCGACTATTGGGCCGGCGTGTTCAAGGGTCCGACGGAAGACGCGGATTTCGTGGCGGAGCAGGCTGCCAAGGGAACCGAGGTTCTTTATCTCGGCCCGGAAGAATACGCCGCCTGGTGGAAGGACACCGAAGGCGAGTTTCTTGATGCGGCAAAAGAGCTGAAAGTGGGACGCTTTCAGTAGAACCGATCGACGCCCGCGCTGTCACGGCGCGGGCACTCTTCATGGCGTTGGGGGTTTTCATGACCTTGAATCGCGATTTTTTCGTTGCGGTTTTCTTTCTCGTGCTTGTCGCCGTGATGTATGCGGCGACCTACTCGCTGCCCGAACCGATGTTCAATCAGTTGGCCTCTTGGACCTGGCCGAGGGTTATTCTGGTGCCGCTGGGGGCCTTGTCGGTTGTACTGCTGATCCAGTCCCAGACGTCCGGCCTGGAACCTGCAACTTTCTCCGGACTGACAGACTGGTTCAGGGACAACACCAACCCCTTTCTCTGTTTCGCCCTGTTTTTCGGTTTTCTTTATCTGATGCCGCTTCTCGGCATGCTTTTGGGCGGGCTGCTCTATGTATTCCTGACGCTTTGCGTCCTAGGAGGATGGCAACCCCGTCAGATGGCGTTGCATGTCGCGATCTCGGCCGTTTTCGTGGTTGGCATGTGGTCGATATTCTCACTCGCGCTGGGTGTTGTTCTGCCTGAGGGCACCATTCTCAGGGTCTACTGATCATGTTCGAGAACATTGCACTCGCGGCCCCCGAGCTGTTCACGCTGACAACGATGATGCTCATGCTGGCGGGCACGCTCGCCGGCCTCCTCGCCGGTGCCGTTCCCGGTTTCACGATTGCGATGGCCGTTGTCCTGGTGCTGCCCTTCACCTTTTCCATGTCCCCGGTTCAGGGACTTGCGACCATGATCGCAGTCTATGTCGGCGGCCTGTCCGGCGGTCTCATGTCCGGGATCCTGACCGGCATTCCCGGCACGCCGTCCTCCGTCGCCACGACCTTTGACGGATATCCGCTGGCGCGCTCGGGCAAACCCGGGCTGGCTCTCGGCATCGGCATCTGGTCGAGCTTTTTCGGAGGCGTGTTCGCGGCGATTGTGCTGATGCTGGTGGCGCCGCAGCTGGCACTCATCGGACTTGAGTTTCAGCCGGTCGACTACTTTTCGCTGATCATATTTGCGCTGACCGTGACGGCGAGCCTGGCGGGTGACCAGATGGTCAAGGGGCTTATGTCCGGTCTTCTCGGTCTGCTCGTTGCCACCGTCGGATCGGATGTCGTATTCGGCCAGCCGCGCTTCACGTTCGGAGTTGATGCCGCCGAGCAGGGCTTCGCCTTTCTGCCGGTGCTGGTTGGCATCTTCGCATTCGGGCGGCTTCTGGGAGACGTCCAGAACCGCGAGAAGGCGCATCAGCCGCTTGGCGGGGAAGCCCATGCGGTGCATATCGACTACCTGGGGGCGGCGCGCGAGGTGCTGCGCCGGTGGGGCAACGTGCTCCGCTCGTCGGCCATAGGCGTGTTTGTCGGAGTTCTGCCCGCCGCCGGAAGCACGATCTCGAATGTGCTTGCCTATGACCAGGCCAAGAAAACGTCGAAGGAACATGACCAGTTCGGCAAGGGAGCGGTCGACGGTATCATCGCACCCGAAGCGGCCAACAACGCGACCGCAGGCGGCGCGCTGATCGTGATGATGGCGCTCGGTCTGCCGGGCGATATCATGACGGCGATCATGCTGGGGGCGCTGCTGATCCACGATGTCATTCCAAGCCCGTCCTTCATCACCGACGAACCGACGATCGCCTACGCGATTTTCCTGGCCTTCTTCGTCGCCAACTTCATGATGCTTGCGCTGCAATCGGTGACCGTGCGCGGCTTCGTCCTGATCACGAAGGTCAAGCTCTACATGTTGTCGGCGGTGATCCTCTTCTACTGCGCCCTCGGCATGTTCGCGTTGAACAATGTCACCTGGGACATGTGGACGCTGTTCTTCTTCGGCATTGTCGGCTTCCTGATGCGCGCGCTCGGATTTCCGATCGTTCCGCTGGTGCTCGGCGTGGTGCTCGGCGGTATTGCCGAGGCCAGGCTATCGCAGGTATTCGCGCGTTCCGACGATGTCATGGTGTTCCTGAGCCGGCCCTGGTCGCTGTTTTTCCTGATGCTCGCCTGTTTCTCGATTTTCTTCCCGCTCTATCAGAAGCACCGCGGCAAGGCGGCATGGACCGGGTACTACCCATCGCTGCTGCTGGTGGTCATGGCCTATCCGGTCTTCCTGATGCCGGGCACGATCCGGCCGGTCATCGCGGCCGGCATGATTGTTGCCGGATTGGGGTTGGCCGTTCTTCAACTGCGCCGCGGCCGCGCGCCGCAAACAACCGAATAGGACTGAAATGGATCTTGGAATCAAAGGCAAGACAGCGCTCGTGCTGGGCGCTTCCCAGGGGTTGGGAGAAGCCATCGCCCGCAAACTCGCCGAAGAAGGCGCGGATCTCGTTCTGGCGGCCCGAAACGAAGAGGCACTCCAGGCAATTGCGCGGGACGTGACGAGCGCGCACGGAACAAAGGCCGCTGCCGTCTCCGTCGATCTGTCCGATCCGGCAGAGGTTGCCGCGTTTGCCGCGCGCGTGCGCGGCGAGTTTCAGCCGGACATGCTGGTTGCCAATGCGGGCGGGCCGCCCCCGTCCGTATCCACCGGCGTTGCGCCGGAGGTTTGGCAAAGGTCGGCTCAGATGCTGCTGTTTTCGATCATCCAGGTGATCGAGGCAGCCGTCGACCCCATGAAGGCAAGGGGATGGGGCAGGATCCTTGCGATCGGATCGAGCGGCGTGATCCAGCCGATTCCGAACCTGGCGGTGTCGAACACCATTCGCGGGGCGGTCGCGGGATTCTGCAAGACCCTGTCCGCCGAGGTAGCGGGCAGCGGCATCACGGTCAACATGATCCTGCCCGGAAAGATCGACACCGCGCGTGTCGGCCAGCTGGATTCGGCGCGTGCCGGGCGGGAAGGCAAGACACTGGAACAGGTGCGCGCGGAGATCGCGGCATCGCTGCCTGTCCAACGCTACGGCAAACCGGCAGAATTCGCTTCGGTCGCCGCTTTCCTGCTTTCCGAGCCGGCGGGCTACGTGACCGGGCAGATGACCCGTGTTGACGGCGGAATGATCCGGAGCATCTGAACCATGTCGAACCATGACCCGAAATCAGGCACTGCGTCTCCCGCGGACCGGCATGGCGGCCGCATTCTGGCGGATCAACTCGCGCTGCTCGGCGCGGAAAAGCTTTTTTGTGTGCCCGGGGAGAGCTTTCTGGAGCTGCTGGATGGATTGTATGACCATCGCGAACAGATCGAGGTGATCACGTGCCGCCATGAAAGCGGCGCGTCCAACATGGCCGACGCCTATGCGAAGCTCACCGGCAAACCCGGCATCTGCGCGGTCACGCGCGGCCCGGGGGCGACCAATGCCTGCAACGGGGTTCATACCGCGTTTCAGGACAGCTCTCCGATGATTGTGCTGATCGGGCAGGTTGCCCGCACGATGATGGACCGGGAAGCCTTTCAGGAAATGGACTACCGGCGCATGTTCGGCGAAATGGCAAAATGGGTTGCCCAGATCGAGGATATCACCCGGATCCCGGAATACCTGTCCCGCGCCTGGCATGTGGCGAAGTCGGGAAGGCCTGGCCCTGTGGTTCTCGCTTTGCCCGAAGATGTTCTCTCCGATCGTGCCAGCGTCCAGGATGCGCGCCCGGCGCAGCCGGTCCGCAGCGCGCCGGCTGCTGCGGACATGAACCGTGTCGCAGACTTGCTTGAGCAGGCACGCCGGCCGCTTCTTGTTCTGGGCGGCCCGGGCTGGAGCACGGACGCGGCCGATCTGGCCGCAAAGGTATCCCGGCAATTCGACCTGCCGGTGGTCACGTCATTCCGCTGCCAGGACTACATCGACAATGCGCACCCGAATTACGGGGGCGTTGTCGGCATTGCACCCAACCCGGCCCTGCGCAAGAAGATACGCGACGAAGTCGATCTCCTGATCACGATCGGAAGCCGGTTCGGGGAGATGACAACCCAGGGCTACTCGCTGATCGACACGCCCGTTCCGCAAATGCGTTTTGTCCATGTCCATCCCGGTCCGGATGAACTGGGGCACGTTTATGCGCCGGATCTGCCGATCGTTTCAGCGCCGGAGACCTTTCTGCAGGCCATGCTTGAATTACCCGGCGCAAAGGGCCGATGGCCGGACTGGACGTCCGGTTTCCGGGCCGACTACGAAGACTTCCTCATTCCGACGGAAGCACCGGGCGAACTGAACATGGCGGACATCATCCGCCACGTCTCCACGGCTTTGCCGCCGGACACGATCTACACCAACGGGGCGGGCAATTACACGGTCTGGCTGCACCGGTTCCACAATCATCTGCGCTATCGCACCCAACTGGCACCGACAAGCGGATCGATGGGCTATGCGGTGCCGGCGGCAATCGCCGCCAAGCTGGTTCATCGGGACCGAACCGTTGTTTGCCTTGCCGGCGACGGTTGTTTTCTGATGACGGCACAGGAAATGGCGACAGCGGCCCGATACGGCCTGCCGATCATCTATCTTGTGGTCAACAACGGCATGTACGGCACGATCCGCATGCATCAGGAGCGCAATCACCCCGCGCGGGTCATGTCGACAGATTTGACCAATCCCGATTTCGTGACCTATGCCAAGGCATTCGGTGTCCCCGGCGAGGCGGTCACCCGAACGGATCAGTTTGCCGGCGCGCTTGACCGCGCCCGGCGGTCCGAAACCGGATATCTGATCGAGCTGAAGGTCGATCCGGAAGCCCTGACCCCCACCCAGTCCCTGTCGGCGGCCCGCAAGCAGGGCGAAGCAACCCACAAGGGGTGACATTTCATGATCATCGAACAACGTACCTACTCGCTCCAGATCGGCGCCGTGCCCCAATATCTGAAACTTTATGAAGAAGAGGGCCTCGCAATCCAGCGTCCGATACTCGGACGCATGGTCGGCTACTTCTCGACGGAGATCGGTGCCCTGCATCAGATCGTCCACATGTGGGCCTACAAGGACATGAACGAGCGCACGGAGCGCCGGGCGCGCCTGACCGCCGATCCGCGCTGGAAGGAATACGTCAAGAAGACCCGGCCGCTCCAGATCAGCCAGGAAAACAAGATCCTGATACCTGCTCCCTTCAGCCCCTGGGCCCATGACGACCCTTCACTTGACCTTGCCGCACAAACATAACGGACCCTGCAGACATGATAGATCTTTACACCTGGACAACGCCCAACGGGCGCAAGGTTTCCATTCTCCTGGAAGAACTGGGCGTCGACTACGACGTTCACCCGATCAACATCGGGCAGGGCGATCAGAAAACGCCGGAATTCCTGAAAATCAGCCCGAACAACAAGATCCCTGCAATTGTCGACCGCGACAATGGCCTGACTCTCATGGAGTCCGGCGCGATCATGTGGTACCTCGCTGAAAAATACGGAAAATTT
>JBCDEN010000485.1:0-3890 GCA_039179715.1 Pseudomonadota bacterium | reverse complement strand
GGGCGGCATCGTTACCTTCGCCATGGACGCAGAAACACCGGCAGACACCCAGGCCAGACTGTCTTCGGCCCGTATCAATGTCTCGGTTAGCAAAGGCACGTCCGCGCAGATAGATCTGCCCCACAGAGGTCTCGATTCTGTCGTCCGGGCTTCTCTGCATGCATTCAACACCGAAGAGGAGATAGAACGCTTCGTTAAGTGTCTTGGAAATTCAGAATGAAATTGCGACAAGACACTGAGACTTAGAAGCTGACGTTAAGTTCCCTCTGGTATCCAGACAGCTATGTTAAGGAGGGAATTCGCTTGTTTGGGCGCAATATGGATGCCGTTACGGCCGGGGACGGAGATACAACACGGTCCGCGACCGGACGCCAGATCAAATTCTGGATCTACGGCCTGGCGGCGCTTCTGATCGCCATGTCGGCCGCATCACTGACATTCATTGCCCATCTAGCCTGGGTCGAAGCGGACCGCCGGTCGCTTGAAAGCGAAAAACTCCGCTTTTCCAGCAACTTGAACAACTACACGCAAATGATTGCGGTCGACCAATTCGACCTCGCGCAATGGGACGAGACATTCACCGCTCTTCAGGACCCGCCCGATCGCGCGTTCATCGAGGAGCAGCTTGTTCTCGATCTTTGGGAAACGTTCGATCTGGAAAGAACGTTCGTGGTTGCTGCGGACGGAACGCTGATCGCGCAAGCTGTCGAGGACCGCATCCGGTTTGCGGACGGGAAAACCGAGGCAGCGCCCGTCATTCGCCGGCTGGCCGAACGCACGCGAGAGAAGTTCTCCGAACGCAAGCGGCAATCGAATTCAGCCTTCGCCGACTGGTACCTGCCCCAGTCCGTCCTGCTGAAAGTGTCAGGTTCCGAATTTGCCGTTATCGACGGGCAGCCCGCCCTTCTGGTCGCAGTCCCGGTTCTGCCGGACGACGGTGATGTCGCCGCCGGTACGGATTACCCGGCCGTTCTCATAAACGCCGTTTATGTCGATGACATTCTGGTTGCCGAGCTGAACGATACCCTCAACTACAGCGATCTGCGCTTCACATCAGGTGCGCCTGCGCGCGGACACCCGACCAATCACCTGATCCGGACCGCCGATGGCTCGGTCATCGGTTATTTCCGCTGGAATCAGGAGGAACCCGGGCACCAGATCTGGCTTATGGCGCTTCCGCTTGTCCTCTTGCTGACGGTGATCATTTCGACCGTTGCCATTGCTGCCGCTGCAAAAATCAGCCGCCTTTCCTCGCAGCTGGCAGAAAGTGAGCGCAAGAACCATCACTTCGCCAACCACGACGCGCTCACCGGACTGCCGAACCGGCACCATTTCTCGGACCGGCTGGCCTACTCGATCGACAGCCTGCCGGACGCGGGATTTGCGCTGTTCGCCTGCGATCTCGACCGGTTCAAGCCGATCAACGACACCCATGGTCACGAGGCAGGCGACAGGGTGCTGTGCTGCGTCGCTGACCGGTTCAAACACCAGTTCAGCGATGATTCGGTCGTCTGCCGGATCGGCGGCGATGAGTTCATCGTTCTGGTGACGAAGTACGAGAGCGTGACGGAGCTTGAGGAAATCGCCGAAAGCTTGCGGAAATCCATGGCGGTTCCGATTGAAATCGGCGGCGGAAACAGCGTTCAGATCGGTGTCAGCGTCGGCATCGCCACCGCGCCCGAGTGCGGACTGAATGACAAGGACCTGATACGCCTTGCAGATCTGGCACTTTACCGAGCGAAAGAGAACGGTCGCGATAAGGTCGAGTTTGCCTCCCCTCCCTACCTGAACGCCGATACGCACTCCAAAGCAAGTTAATCTTCTGATTCATTTCGAATATTCAGAAAAAACGACTAAAAACGTATTCCTGATCTCTGACACTGACAAAATGTGTGGTCTTGCGCGCGACAGTCACACTAGCTCAAGAATAATTTACCTCTCTTATCAATATTCGCACACGATATTAATCAATCTGGTCTTTAGTCGGCTCTCGAAACCCTATTGGTATTTAAACTAAATGTAGCAGGCAAAGAGACCGCAACTTGGGCGAATTCCGCAGACGATACTCCGATCAGGCCCCCAAACTCGCCCGGCAGCAGATATCGCGCCTGGCGTTTGCCCTGGCTGCCCTTTTGATTGCGGTCACGTCGATTTCCCTGCTTTTCGTAGGATTTGTGGCAACCCGTGCGTCGACACAACAGACCATTGCCAACGAGGAACGCTTGTTCCGCAGTGTCGTTGCCGACCAGCAGACAACGCTGATCCGCGAACAGATCGGTATCGCGTCCTCGGACATGTCCGTCAGCAGGCTGGTGCGGTCATTCGACCCTGCCTTTGCGCGCAAGAGCTTCGATACGCTTTGGACAAACTACCGGCACGACAAGTTGATTCTGATTTCCGGCGACCGGCAGGTGCGTGCGGAATCGTTTGAGGACTACACCCACATCGTGAGGCGTCCCCTCTCCGAAACGCCAGAACTGGCAGCGATCGTCGACGCACTGACGACAAAATACATGCGCAACCGCGTGCGGGTTCCGGGCGGGTTCGGTCACCGGTCCCTGCAGGACCTGGACGCCGGCACGTTTGCGATGACGGGATTTGTGCGCATCGACGGGAAAGCTGCCCTTTATGGGGCCATGCCGATCATTCCCGACCAGTACGAAACAACGCTCCCCGATGGCGCACCAATGATCCTTCTGTCCGCGCTCTTCATCGACGACGCGCTGCAGAACAAGCTGAATGCGCAGCCTGCGTTCCGGTCCTTCAGTTTTCAGGAGAGCATTCCCTCCCCGCTCAAGGGGCCGTTTCACGTGATTGCGGACCTTTCGCAATCGCCGATCGGCGTGTTTCGCTGGAAAAGCGGATCCGCCTCGGCGTCGATCTGGCCAACGATCATTCCGGTCATCGCGCTCCTGAGCGTGGCGCTCGGGACCCTCGCCTTCGGCATCGCCTGGCGGATCGGACGTCTGACGACGTCGCTGCAGGCGAGCGAACAGCAAAACCGCTATCTTGCCCTGCACGACACTCTGTCGGGTCTCGGCAACAGGCTGTTGTTCAACAGGGTGCTCGATTCATCCGCCAGGGAGCTGCCTGACAAACGCTTTGCCGTTCTTCACTGTGATCTCGACAGGTTCAAGTCAGTGAATGACACATTTGGCCATGCCGCAGGCGACACGGTGATCAAAACCATTGCGGACCGCCTGAGGGCCGGTGTCGGACGGCAAGGCCTCGTGTGCCGGATCGGCGGTGATGAATTCATGGTCATCTACAGGAACGAGACGAGCCGGGCGCATTTGACGACGCTGTGTGACAAGCTGATTGCCTCGGCCGGGGAGCCTGTAATCCTCGACGACGGCAAGCAGACCGCCGCCGGCCTCAGCATCGGCATCGCCAGAGCTCCGGAAGACGGCAGCGATCCGGAGCAGCTCGTCGGCTTTTCCGATGCCGCGCTCTATCATTCGAAGGCAATTGGCCGCAGTTGTTTCTCGTTTTTCGACAAAACGCCTGCGTCTGACGGCACCTGGACTGCAGAACTGGCGGGCAACGCTGCGGCAACCGAGGCCGAGCTGAAGAAAGCAAACGGATAGCGGGGAGACAGCCGAACCCGTATCCGGTTCCGGCTTCATGCGACACGATTGCGTTTGCTAACCGCGCAGCTGTTCGGTCGGCTCGCGCATCGTCACGAGTTCCTCGGCAGCCGTCGGATGGACGGCGATCGTCCGATCAAAATCGGCTTTTGTCGCACCCATCTGCAAGGTCACACCGAGGATCTGCGCCAGTTCGCCCGCATCAGGACCGACGACATGGACACCCAGAACCTTTTGCGTGTCCGCATCGACGATCATCTTCATGAGCATCTTTTCGTCACGCCCGGACAAGGTATGTTTCAT
>JBCDEN010000442.1:0-4261 GCA_039179715.1 Pseudomonadota bacterium | reverse complement strand
TCGGAGCCATTGCCGGACGATGCGCCAACCGCATCGCCGGGGGCAAAATGGTGATTGACGGTACGGCATATCAGCTTGACCGCAATGATGGCGGGCGACACCACCTTCACGGCGGCACCGGGGGCTTTTCCAAAAGAAACTGGCAGCTTGAGCAGAGCGACAAGGCAAGCGTCCTGCTGAAGCTCGTTTCAGAAGACGGTGAGATGGGATATCCCGGGCGCGTTGAAGCCCTGGTGCGCTACACGCTGACCGGTGCGGGGGCGCTGCGCGTGAAGATCACCGCAACCACCGACAAGACCACGCCCGTCAACCTGACCCAGCACAGCTATTTCAATCTGGGCGGCGGGCCGGACATTCTGGACCACACTCTTGAAATCGCCGCAGAAAGTTATCTTCCGGCCGACGACACGCTTATCCCGACGGGTGAGATCCGGCGGGTGGAATGGACCCCGTATGACTTTCGCGACGGCCGCAGGCTGAAACGCAGGTCCGGTGAGGAGAGCGTCGTTTTTGACAACACTTTCTGCCTTGCCGGGGAAGCACGGCAAGGTGTGGAATTTGCTGCAGCGCTCGAGGACCCGGACGGTGACCGCCGCATGGAGGTTTGGACCACCGAACCGGGCGTGCACCTGTTTGATGCGCCGTGGCTCGATATTCCCGTTCCAGGTCTCGGGGGCAGATCCTACGGGCCCTATGCCGGACTTTGCCTGGAGACACAAAGGTGGCCGGACAGCGTCAACCGGAAGGAATTCACACCGGTGTTGCTGCATCCATCCGAGACATATACGCACGTAACGGAATTCCGTTTTTCCTGAGATGGGTTACATTGAGGGTGCCTGAGGCGGAGGCAAATCGAAACGATGGCATCAGAAGGGACAGATCATGAAGACGGTTTTTTCTGACCTTCAGCTTGCCCATGCGCCGCTTCAGGAAATATCCGATGGCGAATTGAAGCCAGCGGTCGAGATACCGTCCCGGGCAGAGTTCGTTGTCAAGGCCGTCAAGGAGCGCAATCTGGGTGAAATCGTTGCGCCCGAAAGCTTTGCAATGCGCTGCCTGCACCGGGTTCACGCACCCCACTATGTTTCGTTCCTGGAAAATTTCTGGGGCAAGTGGACGGATGCGGGACGAACCAAGGAAGCCTTTCCGTTTGTCTGGCCCATTCGAAGCCTGCGCCAGGATGTCGAGATAGACCATATCGACGGACTGCTCGGCCGGTATTCGATGGATGCGGGTACGCCGCTGGGTGAACACACATTCGCGGCTGCGCGCGCATCGGCAGATACGGCATTGACCGCGGCGCAGTTTGTTCTGGATGGCGATGCATCCGCATTCGCCCTGTGCCGTCCGCCCGGGCATCACGCGGGCTTTGACTTTTTCGGCGGCTACTGTTTTTTCAACAACGCAGCTGTCGCGGCGCAGTATCTGCGGGACGGTGGCCTGAACCGGATCGCCATTCTGGATGTCGATTATCACCATGGTAACGGCACCCAGGCGCTGTTTTACGATCGCCCCGACGTCTTGTTCCTGTCCATTCACGCAAATC
This sequence comes from Pseudomonadota bacterium, assembly GCA_039179715.1. Taxonomy (GTDB): domain Bacteria; phylum Pseudomonadota; class Alphaproteobacteria; order Rhizobiales; family Stappiaceae; genus Roseibium. The sequence goes on along the minus strand of JBCDEN010000442.1, from coordinate 2,715 downwards.
CCAAGGTGGAGTACCCGTACTTCCTCGGCTTTGCCGATGAAACCGGAGAACACGCCGGAACGGGCTTTACCCGCAATTGGCCCCTGCCGCACGGAACGGACTGGGAGGCCTATGTCCCGGCACTGGAAGAAGCCTGCCGCTGGCTGCTGGTCTACAAACCCGACGCGATGATCGTCTCATTGGGGCTGGATTGCTTCGAGAAGGACCCGATCGCCGGTTTCCGGTTCAAGAGCGACGACTTTTTTCTGCTCGGCCAACGCCTTGCGAAGGTGGGCGTACCGACGCTGTTCGTCATGGAGGGCGGCTATGCCGTCGACGAACTGGGGACGAACTGCGTCAATGTCCTGGAAGGATTTTCGGGCTGAGCCTGTATTCAACCCTTTTCGACGGCAGGGAGCAGCCCATGCCGTTTGAGATCTTCCTCGAGCGCGGCAGCTGACTGAAAGTGGTGCGCGGCCATGCCGACGCTGCGGGCCGCGTCAACATTTGCGGCCGAATCGTCGATAAAGAAACAGGTCTCCGGCGCCAACGCGTTGCGGTCAAACAGCACGCGGTAGATCTGCGGATCGGGTTTCAGCAGCCGCTCTTCCGCAGACACGACGATGTCTAGAAAGCTGGACTTGAGAAACGGAAAGCGCGCCTGGGCTTCGACGAACTTTTCGGACGAAAAGTTGGTGATGGCGTAAACGGGCGTGCCGCGCGATTTCAGCTCAAAAAGAAGGCTTCTGACGCCAGGCACTTCGCCTGGCACCATCTCATGCCACCGCTCGGAATAGGCGGCGATCAGATCCTGCTTGTCCGGGTGCGCGGCTGACAAGGACTGCACGGCGTCCTCCCACGTCCTGCCGAGATCCTGCTGCAGGTTCCATTCGGGTGTGCAGACGGTCTCCAGAAACAACGCCCGTTCGCCCGTGTCGGGAATAAGCTTCTTATAAAGATGTTCAGGGTTCCATTCGATCAGGACATTTCCTATATCGAAGACAACCGTCGTGATAGAATTGTTCATAATTAGATCCAATTTGATGTTGGCTGGGTGGGTGGCCGAACCGAAAATTTTTCGCAACTTACTCAAAGGTTTATGACAGGACTGTGGCCTCGATGACCAGGTTTGTGAAATTTGTTTCAGTGATTCTTTGCACACTTGGCTGGACCGTTTTGGCACAGGCCGGCACATCTGAGGAAATGCCGGACCGCCTGCGTCTCGGTGTTGTCGTGGCTGCGGACGAGACCGCACGCGAGCGTGTGGAGCCTTTCCGGCTCGCCATGGAGGACATCGTCGACCTGCCGGTTGACCTGTTTTTGCTGGACACGCTTGGAGATGCAATCGAGAGCGTCGTGGAGGGCAAGATCGATTATATACGCCTGTCCCCGTCCGCATATGCCGCCGCACACAGGATCTGCGCCTGTGTCGAACCGCTCGTAACCGCCGGCCCCGACGATTTCCCTGCCCGCTTCTATGCAATCCTGGTCAGCAGGCGCGGCGCGCAGAACACGTCGCTTGAGGACCTCAGGGGCACGCGGCTTGCCGTCGGCAACAAGCACGCCGTGGCCGCATATCGCGTCCCGCTGGCAAATCTCGCCGCGGACGGTGTGAATGCACGCGCCCATTTCCAGACACTGGTCGAAGTCCAGAACCCCGTTGAAGGCTTGCGGGCGCTCCTGGACGGGCGCGTTCAGGCTTCGCTCGCCTGGTCGAGCCTTGCAGGCGAGGCCAAGAACGGGTTCACGGCGGGAACCTTGAACGACTATTACGTTTCGGGCGCAAAGGGGTTCAACGATCTCGAGATCGTCTGGCGGTCGCCGCCGATCCCCTATTCGGCGCATGCGGTCGCCAAGAAGTTGCCGGACGCGCTGAAGCGCCGGCTTCGGGCGGGCTTGATGGATCTGCGGCGCGAAGCGCCCGATGCCTACCTCGCCATCGAGCCGGATCTGCCCGGTGGGTTCGAGCCGGTTGTTCACGCCGATTACAGACCCGTTCTGAGAACCTATGAAGACGAATATGCCAAGGTGCTGGCGCGCGAGTGAGGGCGCGCCTCCAGGTCATGTCCTTGCAAGCCGTGACCCAATCTTCACATCAGCGCCTCTGTGTGCCTGCGGATCATTTCTTCTTCATTCGTCGGGATGACAAGCACCTTGATGCGTGAGCCGTCGGCGCTGATGTCGATCCGGCTTTCATCGTTCTTGTCTTCGTCGATCGACATCCCGATCCAGTCCTGGTCCGCGCACACGCGTGAGCGAATGCTCGCCGCATTTTCGCCGATCCCGCCGGTAAAGACGAGCGTATCGAGCCCGCTCAGAACGGCTGCCATTGCGCCAAGCTCCCGCCGGATGCGGAACACGAAATAGTCGATTGCCTCTTTGGCACGGGGCTCGCTGCTCTGCGACAACTCGCGCATGTCCTGGCTGATGCCAGACAGTCCTTTCAGGCCCGAATTTGTGTAAAGCAGATCCGATACCTCGTCCGGTGACATGCCCTTGGTGGTCAGCAGATAAAGCACGACACCGGGATCCAGCTGGCCGCAACGCGTTCCCATGGGCAGCCCGTCCAGAGCGGTGAATCCCATGGTGGAGCCCACGCTCTGGCCGTTGCGGATCGCGCACATGGAAGCGCCGTTGCCGAGATGAGCAACAATGACCTTGCCGCGATCAACATCCGTGTCCGATTTATGCAGGTAGTCGCAGATATATTCGTAGGAAAGCCCATGGAACCCATAG
>JBCDEN010000042.1:0-11999 GCA_039179715.1 Pseudomonadota bacterium | reverse complement strand
CAGCCGCTGCGGCACAGATGAATGTCGCCGATTTGCGCGGGTCGATCGATTCTGCCGATCTCGGCCTCATCCCGAACGCATCGAATGACCAGACCGCACAGTTTCAGAATGCGGTCAATCGCGCCGTCGAGCGCGGCAGGGCCCTGTTTTTGCCGGCAGGAACCTATCCCGTTGCCAATCTCCGACTGCCGTCCGGGACGCTGATTGTCGGTGTGCCGGGGAGGACCCGCCTCGTCTACCAGGGCGGCGGCGGTCAGCTCATCCGGGCCGAAGGCGCCAGCAACATCGAGCTTCAGGGCCTCACCTTCGATGGCGCGAACCGGTCGATCGGCGACTTTACGGAAGGCCTCTTGCATTTCGTCGGCATCCGGAATCTGTCGATCGACAATTGCGACATTGCCGGGTCATCGAAGATGGGCGTTGTTCTCGACCGATGCTCCGGGCGGGTCGAAAATTCGCGTATTTCAGGTGCCGCAGAGGCGGGCATCCGCTCCAACGAGGCTGACGGTCTCGCGATCACCGGCAACACCGTGACCGATTGCGCAAACGGTGGCATCTGGATCCATCGCTGGCGCGAGGGTGAAGACGGAACGATTGTCTCGGGCAACCGGATCGAACGGATCGGCGCGCGCTACGGCGGCACCGGGCAGTTCGGCAACGGCATCAACGTGTTTCGCGCGGGCGGCGTCATGATTTCAAACAACCGCGTTACCGATTGTGCCTTTTCCGCGATCCGCTCGAACACCGGGTCGAACGTGCAGATCCAGGGCAACTCATGCCTCAGATCCGGCGAATGCGCGATCTACTCGGAATTCAACTTCCAGGGCGCAATCATTGCCAACAACATTGTCGATGGCGGCACCACCGGCATTTCGATCGCCAATTTCATGGATGGCGGCCGGCTATCGGTATGCTCCGGCAATCTCATCCGCAACATATCCGAGGTAGGTCCCTATCCGCCGGAAGTCTCCGGCTTCGGTATCGGCATTGCCGCGGAAGCCGACACCACCTTGACCGGCAACGTCATCGAAGGCGCGCCCCGTTTCGGAATGCTGCTTGGCTGGGGCCCTTACATGCGCAACATTGCAGCCTCGCAGAACATCCTGCGGGATTGCGGCACCGGAATTGCCGTAACGGTAGTCGACGGAGCCGGTCCTGCCGCCATCACCAACAATATCGTGCAGGGATCGAAACTCGGAGCAATCAAGGGATACCGCTGGCTGGAGCCTGCGACGGGCGAGCTCAACAATGCCTCCCGTTTTGCCAACCTGACGGTAACGGGCAACCAGGTCGGCGCCTGACGATCAACTTCCGGGCAAGGCAAATCGCAGCGACAGACAGGAAAGTCCGCCATCGATCTTGCGCGCTTCGTGCGTCGGCAGCAAAACGGTCTTGAAACCGGCGGCTTCAATCGCGGCAAGCGTCCGCGGATAGCCCTCCGGCACCAGCACGGCGTCGTTCACGCGGATCACGTTGGCCGCGTAATCTTCGCCCTTAGCCACGGCCACCGTTTTCCGGTCTCCGAAAAACCCGCTTGCCGCCATGACACCCGTCGCCAGGATGACGTCGTCGCCGAGCGTTGAGCAGGCGGTCTTGAAATGCAGAACGCCTTCCGGCGTCTCGCACACCTTCGCCTGGTATCCCCAGTCCGCAAGGACACCTGCAAAGGCATCAGCCCCCTCACGGTCGGTGCGGGCCGAAAGGCCGATCAGGATGACGTCGTCCAGCATAAGCACATCGCCGCCATCGACACATCCGCGGCCCGGCAACGCGATCACCCTGTCGAAGCGGTTCTCAAGGGCCGATTTGATGGCGGCTCCCTCACCTTCCCGGCTTGCCGTGCCCGGACGCAGCTGGATCGCGCCCTCCGGAAGACAGAACGCCGGGTCTTCGACAAAACAGCTGTCCGGGAAGTCTTCCATCGGCGGCAGCACATCGACCGTCAGCCCGGCCTCTTGCAGGGCCTTGACATAAAGGTCATGTTCCCCGCGGAATCTTGCGGCATCCGGATCGCCGCCGTCGATCGCCCGGATCCCGTTTGAAACACTGTCGGAAGGCGTGCGCGTGATTGCGTGCGTGAAGCGGTAGGACAGCCCCGGCCGATGCGCCATGAATTTGCTCCGGTGAGAAATGAGTAGACCTGAAACAGTCATCAGAAAGGCGAACTTAGCCGACGTCCCGCAGCTTAAACAATGCATGGATCGCGCCTATGCACCTTTAAGAACGCGCTTGCCTGATCTGCCCGATGTTTCTGGCGGGCTCGCCGAGGAGATCCGGAAACGGATCGTGCTTGTGGCCGAGATCGATGGCGGGGTGGCCGGCTGCGCCATTCTGGACAAAGCCGGATCGGGCGCGCATCTGGTGAACATCGCCGTCGACCCCGGTTTCAAAGGTCGCGGCATCGGCAAAACCTTGATGGAAGCAGCTGAAAATCGCGCCCGCCTTGACGGCGCGAGCGTCATCGCGCTGGCAACTCACAAAGATATCCCTGAAAACGTCGCGCTGTACCAGCACTTAGGCTGGAGTGAAACGTCAAGAAAAGGAAATAAAGTCCTTATGGAAAAGAAACTTTAATCTCCAAACGAGCAGTCTCAGGGCAACGCCGCTTTCAGTTCATCCAAAAAGCCGGTTCTTGGCTTGATGTGCCCGGCCTGGGCCCCGCGCCGTGTCAGGACAGGCGGATTGACCAGACCGTCCAGCAGCACGGCTTCGTCCTCATTCAGGTCCAGCAGCGCTTCCAGGACCGTCGCCATCATGACCTCTGCGGCGCGGGTTGCTCCATCGTCGCATTTGAGGGCGACGCCGAACCCGAGTTCCGGAATGGACGCACAAAAAACGCCCTCAGCACCTGTCTTGACGAAAACCCTGCCCCTGAAGCCTTCCATGACCTTCGTACAAAAGCGCCCGTCTCCGGCCACCATGTAGGGCTCGTTGATGCAGGCATCGTAGATTTGCCGCGCCGCATCCGCGCGCAAGGGTTCCAGGCCTTCACCGGTTCCAAACGCGGCAAAGGCCCTGGCAAAGCTCTTCAAAGGCGACGCGTAGGTGGGGATGGAACAGCCATCGACGCCACAGACATCCTCGGTGAGCGTTTCCCCGGTCATCTGCTCCATGGCAAGACGGACCTCACGCTGCACCGGATGCGATGGATTGATGTAGCCCTGCGTCTCGACGCCCATGATCCTGGCAAGCCCCAGAAAACCGGCGTGTTTGCCCGAACAGTTGTTGTGAAGACCACAGGGAACTTCGTCCGCCAGGATAAGCTTTGCCGCATCCTCCATGCGCTGTGGCCATTGTGGACCGCATTCCAGGTCGTCCTCGGTCAATCCGGCCTTCAAAAGCATGACGCGAGCCGCGTTGGCATGAACTTCTTCGCCATTATGCGAGGCACATGCCAATGACAGCTCTGCGTCTGTGAGGTCGAGCGCTTCGGCGGCCCCTGATTCCACGAGTGGCAACGCCTGAAGCGCCTTGATCGCCGATCGCGGATAGACCCTGGCATCCACGTCGCCGGTCCCGAAGACGAGTTTCCCGTGCGCGTCGGTGATCGCGACCGAGCCGCGATGAATGCTCTCCGTGAGGCTTCCCCGCGTCACGTCCACAAGAGCCGGATTTTCCATGGAATTTCTCATGCTGATCTACTGATTGAAAAAGGCTAGGCGGATTCGCTGTGCGCTGCAGTCAAAAAAGCCGACAACCGCGCAAGCGCCTCGTCGATGACCCAGTCCTGCTTGCAGAAACAGAAGCGGATAAACCCGGTCGGCGCATTGCCGCCGTAAAACGCGGATACCGGCACCGCGGCAACACCTGCCTCCGTCACGAGCCGCTGGCAAACCTCGACATCTGCGGAGCCTAGCCCGAGTTTTTCAAAGCCGCATGTCAGGAAGTACGTTGCCTCGCAGGGCAGTACGCTAAAGCCGATCGCTTCGAGGCCCTTGGTCATCCGGTCCCGTTTCTGAGCCAGGTCAAGCGCCAGGTCCTGGTAATAGCTGTCTTCCTTGCGCAAGCCGTAAGCGACGGCGCGTTGCAGGTTCGGCGGCGTCGTGAAGGTGACCCACTGGTGCGCCTTGCCGATCGGATCGAGAAGTGTGGACGGCCCGGTGATATATCCGACCTTCCAGCCGGTCAGCGAAAAAGTCTTGCCGGCAGAGCCGATGCGAACCGTTCGTTCGCGCATGCCCTCGAACGTCATGAGAGGCCGGTGTACGGCACCGTCAAAGACGAGATGCTCATAGACCTCATCGCAGATCGCAAAGGCATCATGCTCTTTGCACAGATCGCAGATGAGCTGCAGTTCCGCCTCTGAGAACACCTTGGCGGTCGGGTTCATCGGATTGTTGATAAGGATCGCCTTGGTCTTGTCCGTAAACGCGGCGCGGAGCGCCTGTTCGTCCAGCGTCCACGACGGCGGGCTGACACGAACCCGCACGGGAATTCCGCCCGCGCGCCGCACCATGGGCAGATAACAATCATAAAGTGGCTCGATCAGAACCACCTCGTCTCCGGGAGACACAAGCGCCATGACGCAATCGGCAAGCGCTTCCGTTGCACCGGAGGTGACGATCACTTCGCTCATCGGATCTATGTCCAATCCGTAAAACCGGTTGTTGGCCTCGGCAACGGCCTCGCGCAGTTCCGGCACGCCCAGCATGGGCGGATACTGGTTCGGCCCTTCGATCAGTGACCTGGCAGCCTCTTCGCGAATGTCCTGCGGTCCGTCGACATCCGGAAACCCCTGGCCCAGATTGACGGCATTGTGCGCCATTGCAAGCCGCGACATGGTCTCAAATATGGTTGTTTCGATACCGGTGAAAACCGGATTGGTCGATTTCATGACGTCTCCAGACCTTGTTTCGGTTGGTTATAGGGTCAGGACCAATTAATTTGGAAGAGTTGGTAGAGATGAATTTATTCGGATACGAGGCGCAAAGCTGCAGGAAACCGCCCGGTTTCCAAAGTTTTACAACGACGTTGCAGGGCAAATTCACTCTATCCCATAGGGACACGAAAACGGCTTCGATCCGCTATGTCAAACCGCTAAACCGGGCATAAAGCCCGCTTGTCGCGCTTTTCCTTGCAGCTCACCGCCGTTTGTTACGCCAACTCTAACAAATTATTGGGTCCTGACCCTAGTCGTGCATCGGACGGCAGTCGAGCAATTTCGTTCCCAGCCGGACGCCATGTCAGCCGCCGCAATTCCTTTAGGAACGGCGTATTTCCGCCGAACCTGCCGTTTCCTGCATGGCTGCCATTCATCGCCGCCCTTGCTGCATTGCAACAAATCGATTAGAAGGGCTCTAAATTGATTTAGGTCAGTATTTGTGTCCCAGTCCGGCTGGGCGACCGTCTCACCGAACAAAAAAGACTGGAGCCCGTCTTGACATCACGTGCCGGGGCCGCTGCGCCTGTACAATCGACAAAACTGGATGCCTCGCGCATCAAGATCGAATTGCTCGCCGGATTGACGGTTGCTCTGGCGCTGGTGCCCGAAGCGGTCGCCTTTGCGTTCGTGGCGGGTGTCAACCCGCTCGTCGGCCTTTATGCGGCGTTCTTCGTTGGGCTGATCACCGCCTGCATCGGCGGGCGTCCCGGCATGATCTCCGGCGCGACCGGCGCGCTCGCCGTGGTCATGGTGTCGCTGGTTGCCCAGCACGGTGTCGAATACCTGTTCGCGACCGTTGTCCTGATGGGCATCCTGCAGATCGGCGTCGGCGTTCTCAGATGGGGCAAGTTCATCCGCATGGTTCCGCATCCGGTCATGCTCGGCTTCGTCAACGGACTGGCGATCGTGATCTTTCTGGCACAGCTCGGACAGTTCAAGGTTCCCGACGGTGCCGGCGGCCTGACATGGATGGGCGGCTCTCAGCTGTTTCTGATGCTTGGCCTGGTGGCTCTGACCATGGCGGTGATCTGGCTGCTGCCCAGGTTCACCACGGCGTTCCCGGCACCTCTCGCTGGCATTCTGGTCGTTTCGGGCCTTGTGCTCGGTTTCAACCTCGATACCCGCTCGGTGGGCGATCTGGCTTCCATCGCCGGCGGACTGCCCGAGTTCCATATTCCGATGGTCCCGCTGACCCTTGAAACGCTGCAGATCATTCTGCCCTACGCGGTCATCCTGGCCGCCATCGGCCTGATCGAGTCGCTCCTGACACTCAATCTCGTTGCCGACCTCACCAACACCAAGGGTGGGGCGTCCAAGGAATGTCTTGCCCAGGGATCGGCCAATATCGTCACCGGTTTCTTCGGCGGCATGGGCGGCTGTGCGATGATCGGGCAATCGATGATCAACGTGAAATCAGGTGCCCGAACCCGGATTTCGGGCATTGCTGCGGCCCTCTTCCTGTTGTCCTTCATCGTCATTGCGTCACCGCTCATTGAGCAGATCCCGGTCGCGGCCCTGGTTGGTGTGATGTTCATGGTCGTTATCGGCACTTTCGCCTGGGCCAGCCTGAAGATCGTTCACAAGATCCCGCTGACGGACGCCCTGGTGATGGTCATCGTCACGGCCGTCACCGTCTATGCCGACCTCGCGGTTGCGGTGGTCGTCGGCGTTATCATTTCCGCCCTCGCCTATGCCTGGAACGCGGCCAGCCGTATCAGCGCACGCATCGGCACGAGCAAGGAAGGCTGGAAGGTCTACCGCCTGTCAGGTCCCCTCTTCTTCGGATCGACCACCGGTTTCGTCGACCTTTTCAACCCGCAGAGCGATCCTGACGATGTCGTCGTCGACTTCATGGACAGCCGCGTTGTCGACCATTCCGGGCTCGAAGCGATCGATGCCCTGGCCTCCAAATACGAGACCGCCGGCAAGCGCCTGCATCTGCGCCACCTCTCGCCCGACTGCCAGAAACTACTCGCCAAGGCCGGCAATCTGGTCGAAGTGTCGGTTCTTGAAGATCCGGACTACGAGATTGCGGTCGATTACGGTCAGACCTTCGAGGAACCGGCAAAGCCCGCCTGACGGAAATCTTCCGTCAAATCAAGTCTAAGGGCTCCGAAAGCAACAGCTTTCGGAGCCTTTTCTGTGTTCCGGTCGACAAAACGCCCGGAAAACACGCCTTCCGGCGAACACGAGCGCGAATTTGCGCTATTAATTCTGCAAAACACGTGAGTGTGTACCGGGAAATCACTGTGCTGTTGCGCAACAAGCTTTTCATTACGCCGACCCTGGCGACCGTCATCGGGACATTCGTGGTCATCACGGCCGCCGCGATCCTGATCATTCAGGCCCTGACGTCCGAGCGGGTTATCCGGCAGCTTGGCGGCAGCCTCGTGGATCTGGGGATGGACACATCCGAAGCCGCTTTTATCGAGCAGTTGCACGCCGTGACCGAAACCGCGAACTATACCCGCGCCAGCTGGGAAAGCGGTGAATTGTCATTCGACGATCCCGAGCACCTGGTTGGCTACATCTACGGTGCGCTGGCCCCGCAGGACCGCGTGTCGTTCATGGTCATGGTCGACACGGCCGGCAAGGGTGTCGACGTGGATCGCGGCGACGCCGACGGCGACATATTGGGCGGCGACGTCGACCTGGCCGCCGACATTCCCAGCCTCACACCGATCCTGGAGGAAGCGGCAAACAGGCAGGAACCTTTCTGGAGCGAGCCGCTCTACATGCCGACGCGGAAACACACCTATTTCATCTACACACACCCGTTCCATTCCGGCGGCAGTTATCGCGGCAGTTTTCTGATCGGAATGTCGCTTGAACGGATCTCGGATATCACCTGGTCCATTTCGACCGACGACATCACCGTGTTCCTGATGAAGGAAAAGTCGGAAGAGGTCGTCGCACACCCCATGCTTGAGGACCATTTCGAGGAGTTGAGTGCGGAAGCACCGCTCCTGCATGTCAGCCAGATCTCAGATTTCTTCCTGTCGGACTTCTCCGCCCTGCAGATCGTGGAAAACAAGGACTACAACATCCCGGACGGCATGGAACTGCGCGCGGGCCTGGACAATGAAGGCAACAAGCGCTTCATCATCATCGAGCACGAGAATGAAAACCTGAAGGGATTGCCGGCGCGCATCGGCATACATTTTCCCGCGGAGTTTCTCGACCAGCCGTTCCAGCAGCTTCTGATTGCCATCGTCGTCGGGCTCGTGCTTCTCGTGATTTCGCTGCTTGGCGCAATCGTGCTCGCCCGGCGGATCGCAAAGCCCATTCGCCGCGCTGCCAGCGCCGCGACAGACGTTGCCGAGTTGAACCTCGACAGTGTCGAGCCGCTGCCCTCCTCGATCATCAGAGAGCTGGACGACCTTTCCAACGGTTTCAACTCCATGGTTGGCGGACTGAGGGCGTTCAATCGCTATGTACCGCGTACGCTCGTGCAGAAACTCCTGAGCGAAGGACGCGCGGATGTATCGCCCGAGGAACGCGAAGTTGCCGTTCTCTTCACCGACATCGCCGGGTTTACCTCGGTCTCCGAAGGAATGTCTGCGAGCGAAACCGCCGCCTTCGTCAACCATCACCTGTCGTTGCTCGGAGCGGAAATCACCCGGCTGGACGGGACCATCGACAAATATGTCGGTGACAGTGTCATGGCGTTTTGGGGTGCACCCGACCATCTGAACAATCCGGCCGATCCGGCCGCACGCGCCGCCCTGGCCATGGCGGGCGCAATCCGCGCGGACAACATGGAACGGGCGAAACGGAACGAACCCCCGGTTCGCATTCGGATCGGACTTCACATGGGCCCCCTCATCGTCGGTGATATCGGTGCACCCGGACGGGTGAACTACACCGTCATCGGCGACACGGTGAATGCGGCCGCGCGCCTGGAAAGCCTCGGCAAGGAAATTGATGCGGAGGCAGACGTCATCATTCTGGCCTCCGGAGAGATCGCGCACGCTTTGAGCACCGACATCCGTCAGCTCCCCATCGGGCCACAAATGGTGAAGGGCAAGAGCGAGCCGATCGATGTCGTACGGCTGCTGCCCGACTGAACCGCCTGCCGGGCCGGCAGGTCTCACAACTGACCGGCAGCCGATCAGGTCCGCACAAACCCAACCGACTTTTCGATCGCGCCTGCAAACGCCCCGAACGTCCACTCGCCGTCATTGTTCTCAATTCCGGAAAAAGCGTCCTGCGGCAGACAGCAGCCGAGTTCGCGCTCGATCGCCATGATCAGCCCGATGGCATCCAGACTGTCCGCGCCAAGCTTGCTCAATGTTGAGTCGGATGTAATGACACAATCGGCAAGCTTGAGATCTCTTGCGACCACCGCCTTAACTTTCTCAGAAATTTCAGACATTTAAACCCTAATGAATATTTTTGTGCGTACATTAAATAAAGACACGCAAAAATAGCATCGAGGTTGTAGTGACGCAATTGCCGGATCGGTAAAATCTCGGCGATGACGCTTACCGGGAGACCGTCACACCTTTTGCTGCGCGCGGTTTGGACAGTCTTGTCGCCAGAAGATGGGCAACGGCAGACGCGGCAAAAACGGAGGACAATCCGATCCCGAGATCCACCATAGCCGGATAGGGAAGCCGGAACGCGAATTCGAAGATCTCGATGAAGCTCGCCGTGAACCCAACGAACAGCACCCCGGCTGCAAGAAACGCGGCACCGTCACTGGCCAGAAGTCCCCGGCGCCGTTTCGACTGGAACAACCGCGATATCAGGAAATAGCCGAGAACGGTCAGAAAGAAAGCGGTCAGAGCTGCAAGGAGCAAGCCGAGATCAAGATAGAAGGTCATGAGAACAATTCCGCCTGGTTTCGAACGAAGTTCTTGTGCGCGGCATCCCGCCACGACTTGCCTTTCCAGGATGAAACCGGGTTGTCGTGCTGCGGAAGCTGCCAATGCCGCATTCGCTTAGGTAGGAAGGCATGGCAGAGCAAACCAGCAAAATGAATGAGATTTAATCTTCAGAGGAATGCCTGCTTTCATCATCGAGGCGCGCACAGGCACGCGGCGCTGTTGCATCGGTAACTCGCATCTCCCTGTCTTGTGAGATTTCTGGAGGGGAATGTGCGTTTCAAAAGCGCGTGCGCGAAACAATCTTGAGTCCTGCGGCCACGTGGCCCCGGAACAGGCGTTCCGTTCCGAATACTCCGACAGGTCAGGACAACATGATGAAGAACCGCAGACAATTCCTCGCCCTCACCGCTGGCCTGGCCGCAACCACGCTGGCCTCAACAGCAGTCCCCGTGTTCGCGGGCAGCAGCCGTTCGGGCAATTTTTCCGGACGCAGCAACCATGTGACGACGGGAAAGACCGAACTGAGCAGCAACAGCGTTGTCCTTCAGAGCAACTTCAGCCTCGACGGCGCACCTGACCCGCGTGTCGGCCTTGGCAAGAACGGAAAATACGATCCGAAGGCAGATCTCGGCGCCCTGAAAAAGCTCACCGGCAAGCAGCGCTACCGGATCGGCAACGGCATCAAGGCCTCCGACTACAACGAGGTCTATATCTGGTGCCGCAAGTTCAACGTTCCCCTCGGCGTCGCCAAGCTGGGACAGTAAGCTTTCATGTGACGTCGCCGCCCCGGCCTTGAGCCGGGGCCAATTGTCGGAAAAGGTCCCGGATCAGGTCCGGGACGGCACCCTTTCTCTCATTTCTCACCGAACCAGGATATTCCTGAACTGCCAGGGGTCCTTCTTGTCGATATCTTCCGGGAAAAATCCCGGGCGCCCGTCAAGCGGCGTCCAGTCGGTATAGTAGCCCTTCACCGGTCCGAGATACGGCATCTGGATTTCAAGACAGCGCTTGTAATCCATTTCGTCGGTTTCGACGATGCCCGCTTCCGGGTTTTCGAGCGCCCAGACCATTCCGGCGATGACCGCGGATGTCACCTGCAGCCCGGTGGCATTTTGATAAGGTGCCAGCTTGCGCGTTTCTTCAACCGACAACTGAGACCCGTACCAGTAGGCGTTCTTCTTGTGGCCGTAGAGCAGCACGCCGAGTTCGTCGATCCCGTCGCGGATCTCGTTTTCTTCCAGGACATGCAGCTTGTCCTGCACCTTTCCGGCAGCACCGAACAATTCGTGAAGCGACAGGACGGCATCGTTTGCCGGATGATAGGCGTAGTGACAGGTCGGCCGGTAATTGACCTTCTTGCCATCTTCCAGGGTGAAATAGTCAGCAATGGAGATGGATTCGTTGTGCGTCACCAGGAAACCGAACTGCGCACCGGGCGTCGGGCACCAGGTCCGGACCCGCGTGTTCGCGCCCGGCTGTTCCAGATAGATCGCCGCGTTGCAGCCTTTCTTGTGGCTCTTGGCGTTGGCGGGTTTCCATTTCTCATGTGTCCCCCAGCCGAGTTCCGAAGGCTGGAAGCCTTCGGAAAGAAACCCTTCGACGGACCAGGTGTTCCAGAACGTGTTCGGCGGCTTTGGCTCCTTGGCCCGCTGCGTGTCTCGCTCGGCAATATGAATGCCCTTGACGCCGGCCTTCTTCATCAGCTTCGCCCAGCCCTTGCGGTCCTTCGGCTCCTTGAACTTGACACCGGTCTCGGTCGCAACATCGACGAGCGCCTTTTTCACAAACCAGGACACCATGCCCGGATTAGCCCCGCAACAGGAGACGGCAGTCGTGCCCCCGGGCTTCTTCTTCTTTTCCCTGCGCACGGTTTCGCGCAGCGCATAATTGGTGCGCTCGGCAGCCGGCGCGTTTTCATCGAAATAGAACCCGAGCCAGGGCTCAACGACGGTATCGATGTAGAGCACGCCAAGTTTCCGGCAGAGTTTCATCAGGTCAAGCGAGGATGTGTCGACCGAGAGATTGACGACAAAGCCCTGCCCCTCGCCCTCTGTCAGAAGCGGCGTCAGGATGTCCTTGTAGTTGTCCGGTGTGAGCGCCACTTTCTGAAACTTGTAGCCCTTGCCGGTCACGAGTTTCGCATCGCTATCGACCGGATCGATCACCGTGAAGCGGGACTTGTCGAACTTGAAATGGCGCTCGATCAGCGGCAGCGTCCCCTTGCCGATCGATCCGAGACCGATCATCACCAGAGGTCCGGTGATCGTACCGTGTACCGGATACGCGCT
>JBCDEN010000192.1:0-6955 GCA_039179715.1 Pseudomonadota bacterium | reverse complement strand
GTCGCGCTGTGCACGGATGACCGCAACCCGCTCGACATCGCGGAGGAAGGACATCTGGACAGCATGGTGCGCCGCCTGATTGCCAAGGGAATTCGGCCGCTCGACGCCTATCGCTCGGCCAGCTGGTCCGGGGCCAACGCGTTTGGCCTGAAGGACCGGGGCCTGCTTGCACCCGGCAAACGCGCGGACATTGTTCTTCTGGACGACTTCGAGGATTGCCGGGTGAGCAAGGTAATCTGCGGCGGACGCATGGTGAGCGATGCCGCCTTCAACGCCCGTGGTTCGGTCGCGCCGGTGGGCCTGGCAAGCGTCAAGGCCGAGCCCGTTGCTGAAAGCGAATTCGACGTTCCGGCCAGAAACGATGAAACTTCCGTGATCGGTGTCCTGCCGGGCAAGATCATTACCGAACATCTGGTGAAGCGTCTACCCGTTGCTGACGGCAAGACGTTGCCTGACCTTGAACAGGATGTTCTGAAGGTTGCCGTTGTCGAACGTCACGGAAAGAGCGGCAATATCGGTCTGGGATTCGTGCACGGATTTGGCATGAAACGGGGTGCAATCGCCAGTTCGATTGGCCATGACAGCCACAATATCTGCGTCGTTGGAGCAGATGACCGGTCCATCGTCAATGCAGTCAACCGGGTTATCGCCATGAAGGGCGGATTTGCGGTCGCAGACAGCGGCGGGGTGCTCGCCGAACTTTGCCTGCCGGTTGCGGGCCTGATGAGCCTGGCAACATTCGAGAGCGTCAGGACGGATCTCGAGACGCTGCGTATGTCCGCCAGGTCGCTTGGCTGCACGCTGGAAGAACCCTTCCTTCAGGTGGCCTTTCTGCCGCTGCCGGTCATCCCGCATCTGAAGATCACGGATCACGGGGTCTTCGATGTCGACCGGTTCGAACTGGTCGATCAGGGGAGCTGAGAACGGCCGGGGCTGGTCAATAGTGGCGCATGCGATTGCGGAAACTGGACCATTTCTGCGCGGACCTGTACCCGAGAAAAAACACGACCGCGCCGATACCGAGCGACCACAAGAGAACCCTTGCGTCGAAGGAAAATTCAGCCAGGAGATCCGAAGGATGCGCAATTTTGGGATTGGCTCCGAGATAGGTCACGGGGATCCATTCGGATTGAAGGCCGGAAGACCAGGTGTCGGGCACTCTGAATGTCAGGGCAAGCGGATGGTTGCCCGTCGGATTGATCTCCACGATCATCGTGCCGTGCGTCTGGAAGTGTCTGCTGTTCTTGAAGGTGTCGCGCGGAGATTCGTGAAGCGCCTCCTTGAGTGTCAGCCTGTTCCCGTCCGCATCCTGAACGTTGAGGATCACCGCGTGCGCTTCTTCACCAAAATATTCCAGCAACCAGTATTTCAAACCGCTGTCGTAGTGGATGTATATCGACAGCAGGCAGGCGAAGCCGACGAAACAGAAGATCGCCAGATTCAGCGCATGACTGTCTTCGGTCGCTTCCTTAGGGTTGAACATGTCTGCACCACCATAGAGAGACTTCTCAAGACTATGCGCGTATCGTCGGCACGTGTCCACACGGGGGGATTTGGGTTCGCATGATCCTCACACTGGCTGTCTCCGGGTACCGCTCGCTTCGGGAAATCGTTCTGCCTCTCGACAGGATCACGCTGGTAACCGGAGCAAATGGCAGCGGCAAGTCAAGCCTCTACCGGTCAATCCGTCTTCTGGCCGAGGTGGCACAGGGGCAGGCGATTGCCTCGATCGCGGCGGAGGGTGGACTTCAATCAACGCTCTGGGCCGGGCCGGAAGCCATCTCCAGACGCATGAAAAAGGGCGAGGTTCCCGTTCAGGGGACGGTGCGCAAGAACGTGATCAGCCTCAAACTGGGCTTTGCCGACGAGGATTACGGCTACGCTATCGATCTGGGACTGCCGGCGGATGCGGGTCGGTCGATGTTTTCCATGGATCCGGAAATCAAGAGCGAGGCCCTTTGGGCAGGCGAGGCCCTGTCGCGCTCCAATGAGATCGCCGGCAGGAACGGACCGACAGTGCGCGTTCTGAACGCGCAGGGGCAGAGGACTCCGGTCTACCAGAACATGGCGCGGTTCGACAGCATGATGACCCATGCAGCCGATCCGAAGGACGGGCTGGAGCTCCTGGTCATGCGCGAACGCATGCGCGCCTGGCGTTTTTACGATCATCTTCGCACGGACCGGGACGCCCCGGCGCGTTTTCCGCGGATCGGAACGCGCACGCCTGTTTTGAGCGCCGATGGCGGCGATCTGGCAGCTGCGCTGCAGACGATCGTGGAAATCGGCGATGAGGTGGCGCTTGCCGAAGCCATTGACGACGCCTTTCCCGGCGCGTCCATCAGCGTGACCGTCAATGAGGGCTACTTCGAGCTGTTCATGCAGCAAAGGGGTTTGCTGCGCCCGCTCAGGGCGGGCGAACTCTCCGACGGCACGCTGCGTTACCTCCTGCTCACAGCCGCTCTGCTTTCCCCACGTCCGGCACCATTGATCGTCCTGAATGAACCGGAGACAAGCCTCCATCCGGATCTGCTCGAACCTCTGGGACGGCTCGTCATCAAAGCGGCGGAAAAGACCCAGGTCATTGTCGTCTCGCATGCGCGCGATCTGGTCGGTACGCTGGCCGCGCTTCCCGGGTGCATCCGGTATGAATTGCGCAAGGAACTCGGCGAAACGGTCGCTGACGTTAAGGAACTGCCGCGCTGGAACTGGCCGAAACGATAGGTTTGCCCGCGCAAGAGTGTATTCACGCAAGCTGCTGACTTTAATCGCACTTTCTGCGCCCGTCTTGCGGATGGGTGAATGCGTTTCGATGCTGCGCACAAAAAAAGTGACGAGGTGTCGTTACGTCGTGAGTTGACGTGAACGGAAGGTTGCGTCATGTCAGGAAGAAGCAAGAAGGGACGCATTCAATGCGCCTGGTGCCGGGATGGAGGTGTCCGCCCGCGATTGAGGTCGCGGTACACGGACGCAGCGGCTGGCCGGGGTCACACGTGTTGAGGCGGAAAATAACGCGTTGGAGAACGTTATGACGACTGCGGAGGAGTGGAACGCGGCATTCACGCCACGTCCGGTACACGAGTATCTTGAAACGACTGTCTCGAATTTTGGCGCTTCCCCCGCTGCCGATTTCATGGGCAAGGTCTGGACCTATGACGAGCTCGGCGACCTTGTGAACACGACCGCGGCAGGTCTTCAGGCCATGGGTGTCGGGCCCGGCGTCCATGTGGGGCTTTGCCTGCCGAACACGCCCTTCTACACGATCTTTTACTTCGCCATTTTGAAGATCGGAGCAACCGTCGCCAATTTCAATCCGCTCTATGTCGAGCGCGAAATCAGCTTCCAGGCGCGCGATGCCGACGTGCGCATCATGGTGACGATGGACCTGAAGGTGATCTATGACAAGGTCGAAGCCGTCCGCAAGGAACGGGTGCTCGACAAGATCATCGTGTGCCCGATGTCTTTCTGCCTGCCGACCATGAAGAAGGTGCTGTTCAACCTCTTCAAGCGCAAGGAACTCGCCGTTATCCCGCGCGACGAGGCGCATGTCTGGTTCGATGAGCTGCAAACGGAGGGGGCTTCGCCGGAGCCGGTCGCCATTGACCCGGAGGAGGCCATTGCGGTTTTGCAATATACAGGCGGAACGACAGGCGTTCCCAAGGGCGCCATGCTCACGCACAAGAACCTGTCTGCCAATATCGAGCAGATGCGGTGCGTTTTCGAAAAGGCACAGCTCGGCAAGGAAAAGATGCTGTGCGTGCTGCCATTCTTTCATGTCTTCGCCATGACGGTTGCCCAGAATCTCTCGATTATTCTTGCAGCGGAAATGGTGCTGCAGCCGCGCTTTGAGCTAAAGGCCCTGCTGGATGTCATCCGGCGCAAGCAGGTGACGCTGTTTCCGGGCGTGCCGACGCTTTACACCGCAATCAACAATTCGCCCCTGACCTCCAGCTATGATCTGTCGAGCGTCTCGCTGTGCATTTCGGGCGGTGCCCCCTTGCCGGTCGAAGTCAAGGAGAGCTTCGAAAAGCTGACCGGGTGTATCCTCGTGGAAGGGTACGGCCTGACGGAGTCGTCCCCGGTTGCGGCGGTCAATCCGCTTGATGAAAACCGGCGGGCCGGCTCGATCGGGCGGCTTGTTCCGGGAACAAGCGCGCGCTTTGTCAGCATCGAGGACCGCGAGACGGATGTCGCGGAAGGCGAAAAGGGCGAATTGCTGCTGCACGGCCCTCAGGTCATGAAGGGCTACTGGAAACGGGACGATGCAACGGCGGATACAATCACGCCGGAAGGCTATCTCCATACCGGCGATGTCGGCTACCGCGACGGGGACGGTTTCATCTATCTTGTCGACCGGATCAAGGACCTCATCCTGTGTTCCGGCTACAATGTCTATCCGCGCATGATCGAAGAAGCGATCTATCAGCATGCGGCCGTCGACGAGACGATCGTCATCGCCATCCCCGACGAATATCGCGGTCAGTCGCCGAAGGCGTTCGTCAAGCTGAAGGAAGGCGAATCCCTGACCGGCGAAGAGTTGAAGCTTTTTCTCAAGGAACATCTCTCAGCCATTGAACTGCCGAGAGAATTCGAGTTCCGGAACGAGCTTCCCAAAACCATGGTCGGAAAACTCTCCAAGAAGGAACTGGTCGAGGAAGAGGCCCAGAAACGCGCTCAGGCGGAAGCAAAAAGCGCTTGATCGCCGGAGCTTGTTTCCGACGCTGCAAAGCTGTTGCGTCCACATGGGTCCTGACCCTAGGTCAAATGGTGCACGCTTATCGCCAGATACTCTAATGGGACTCACTGCGCCCTTCGGCGGCGCGCGCGAGTTCACGGCCCCGCTTGGCTTCCCGCCGCACCGTATAGATCGAGGCCGCGATAATGATTGTGGCGCCGATCAGCGTTTCGACGCTTGGCCAATGGCTGAAAACCAGCGCTCCGAAGATCGTTGCGTAAAGGAGCCTGGTGTAATCGAGCGACGCGATCGCCGTTGCCTCACCCGCCTTGAAGCCCTTGATATTGGCGAGTTGCGCCGCCCAGGACACGATGCCGATCAGGATCATCAGGCTCCACTGGTGCAGTGTCGGCGGCTGCCAGTTGATGATTGCCGGGATCAGCATGATGAGACCGACCCCGAGCGCCTGATAGGTGAGGATGGTCACGGGACTGTCGGTGCGGGTCAGAATGCGCACGACAATCATGACCATGCCGGCGCAGGCCGCGCCGATGATGGCAAGAAGAGCATAAGGATCGACGAACCCTTCCACCCCCGGCCGCAGCATCAGAACAACGCCGAGAAAGCCGACAATGGTTGCGCCCCATCGATGCACGCCCACGGTCTCGCCCAGAAACCAGATGGCGAAGATGGTGATGAAGAATGTGCGTGAAAAGCTGATCGCGGTGACATCGGCGAGCGGCAGCTCAATAAAAGCCGTGAAACCGCAGAGCATTGCCGTGGTTGCCAACAGGACGCGGGCGAGTTGCAGGCCAGGCCGCTGGGTCGAGAGAGAACTCGGCAGTCCGCGCAGGATTGTCGGCGCGACGATGACCAGCATCACCGCCTGGCGCACCACGAGGATCTGAAAGACGCCGATGTCCTGGCCGACAACCTTGATCAGCGTTACCATGATCGAAAAGCCGAACGCTGCCAGCAAGATCCAGAGGGCGCCCACCGTATTGGAGGGCAATCCACCTGTCATCGCGGCCAGCTTCTGTTCAACGCGTTTCAGCAAAGTGAAGTCCTATGACGTCAGGCGTCCGGTTTCGGGCCTGTCTTCTTGATGTATTTTTCATTTTTTCTGGAGCGAACGAAAACCGGGACAGCGGCGCAGTACGGAATGCGCGTGTGGATGCGTTCGGTCGGTCTGATTGTGACGATCCGGTCAGGCTATGCGCTTTTGTGCCGGAAAGAAAGCGGTTACGGCAATGTTTGCCTTCTGCGTTCAACCGGCTATATTTTGTCATTCGCACCCGTTTCGAAGCGGCAAAAGCAACAGAACCACTGGCTAAGGTGGCCTTCGGAACTTACATGCGTGCAAATCCGTTGTGTTCGGTATTCTGATTTCCAGGGAAGTCCTCCCAAAACACAGGTCCTGATTTATGAACCAGATGGTCACTCCGAAATTCGGTGTCGGCGCGCCTTTGCGCCGCAAGGAAGATGAGCCGCTCATCACGGGCGAGGGCATTTACACCGGCGACTATCAGCCCGAAGGCTGTCTTCACGGCGTTGTTGTCCGTTCCGCCATGGCACATGCCAAAATCCGAGTCGAAAATGCCGCCGAAATCCAGGCCATGGATGGGGTTCACCTGGTCTTCACGGGTGCCGATGTGGAAGGGCACACGCTGCCGACAATGGCGCGCCTGAAACAGATCGACGGAACGGACCACTGGCTGCCGCCGCACCCGCTCCTGTGCGCCGATGAAGTCAGGTATGTCGGTGACGCGATTGCCTTCATCGTGGCCGACGATGTCAACACGGCCCGGAACGCTGCCGAGATGCTGGAAGTGGACTACGAGCCGCTGGACGTCGTGATCACCATCGAGGACGCACTTGCACCGGACGCGGTCAAGGTCTGGCCGGAGCATGGCTCCAACATCGCCTTCACCTTCGGACACGGCAGTGAAGCCAGAACAGACGCGGCCTTCGCGGCTGCGGACAGGACGGTTTCCGTTGAAATCGTCAACAACCGCATCGTTGCCAACTACATGGAGTTGCGCGGCTGCGTCGCCGAATTCAGTGCGGAGAGCGAACGCTACAAGCTCACGCTGGGCACGCAGGGCGGCCACGGCATGCGCGACGTTATCTGCAAGGTGCTCGGGCTGGAAAAAGACAAGATCCAGGTGATCACGCCGGAAGTCGGCGGGGGCTTCGGAACGAAGGCCTTCTGTTACCGCGAATACCCGCTGCTGATGATCGCGGCGGAGCGGCTGCGCAAGCCTGTTCGCTGGACGGGCGAGC
>JBCDEN010000815.1:0-1890 GCA_039179715.1 Pseudomonadota bacterium | reverse complement strand
TTCCAGTCGCAACGGTCTGTTTGCCATTGTTCAACCCTCCAGCGTTTCATCGCGCCTGAGGTAAGCATGAACCCCTGCCATGCAAGTCACGGCTTGGTGTGAGCGCTGTGAAGACCGTCCGCCGCGTTTCACGCAAGGAGAGCCGGTGCGCCTCAGGCAAATTCCTTGAACGTTGCAAGCGCGGCCCGGTCATAGCCCTGCGACGCGGTCCAGAGCTGCCGCGTGTAGTCGTGCCGGACACTTCCGGAGCGCATCTGCTCCTCGCTCATTTCCTCAACGACCTCGCCTCGGTTCATGACGGCGATCCGGCTGCACAAGTGGCCGACAACGGCAAGATCGTGGCTCACCATGATGTAGGTTAGCCCGTGGGTCTTGCGCAGTGCCGACAGCAGATTGAGGATTTCGGCCTGCACCGACACGTCCAGCGCGCTGGTCGGTTCATCCAGGAGGATCACCCTGGGTTCGAGGATCAGGGCCCGGGCAATGGCCACACGCTGACGCTGGCCGCCGGAAAGCTGATGCGGATACCGAAACCGGAATTCCGGCCCGAGCCCCACTTCCTGCAGAATTTTCAGGACGCGGTCCTCACGGTTCTTCAGGCCGTGGATGATCAGCGGCTCGCTCAGCGTATCGTCGACGGTCCTGCGCGGATGGAGTGACCCGTAAGGGTCCTGAAAGACCATCTGCATGTGCTTGCGCGAAGACACGGATCTCTTGGTCCTGAGCGGTTCGCCCGCAATCCGGATGGTGCCCGTCCAGTGCGAATAGATCCCCACCATGGCGCGCAGAACCGTTGATTTGCCGGAACCCGATTCACCGACAATGCCGTAGCTCTCGCCTTCGGCAACGCTCATATTGACGTTCTTGACGGCCGCGATCTGGGACTTTCCCGAACCGAACACGATGCCGAGGTTCTCGATCTCGATCATTGTCCAGCCGCCTCCCCCGCAATGTCCTGCGTCTCGTTGAGCCACGCGGGATCGCGCTTGAGAACAGGCAGGTCGTCGTGTTTGCCGTCGAGGCGCGGCAGGCAGTTCAACAGGCCCTTGGTATATGGGTGCTGCGCCCGGTCAAGGTGCTTGGCATCAAGCGTTTCCATGATGCGGCCGCCATACATCACCAGCACGCGATCGCAGAAGCTGGAGACGAGATTGAGGTCGTGGCTGATCAGCACCAAACCCATGCCCCTTTCGCGGACCATGTCGTCCAGAAGCGACAGGACCTGCATTTGAACAGTAACGTCCAGCGCGGATGTCGGCTCATCGGCGATCATCACCTTGGGATTGGTGATCAGCATCATCGCGATCATGATGCGCTGGCCCATGCCGCCGGACACCTGGTGCGGGTAGAGCGAATAGACTTTTTCAGGCTCGCGAATGCGAACCGTCTCGAGCATGGCAAGCGCCCGTTTCCTTGCTTCGGGACGGGAGACATTTTCGTGACGGCGGCACGATTCAGCGATCTGGGTGCCAACGGTCAGGACCGGGTTCAAGGAGTATTTCGGGTCCTGCATGATCATGGAAATCTGCGAACCGCGGATGCTGCGCATTGTTTTCGCGCCGGCCTTCATCAGATCCATGCCGTCAAACATCATGCGGCTTGCATCGATGGTGCCGTTACCTGCGGTCAGACGAAGCAAGGCACGGCCGGTCTGCGATTTGCCGGAGCCGGATTCGCCGACGATGCCGAGCCGCTCGCGACCAAGATCGAAGCCAACCCCGCGGACCGCATGAACAGGCCCCTTGGGTGTTGAAAACCGGACATGGAGATCGCGTACGGAGATCAGGGGGCCTTCGTTCGGATCGTCTGGCTGAAAACCGGCCATCTTCATCTCGTTCACCGTCAATGCCCTCCCGAACTGCGCGGGTCGAGCACGTCGCGCAAGCCGTC
>JBCDEN010000701.1:0-2540 GCA_039179715.1 Pseudomonadota bacterium | reverse complement strand
CGCCTCGAATTTCTGATTGTAGAGCCGCCGGTTTTCGATGACGTGGTCTTCATCCTGATAGGCGCGGACCGCCACCGCCTGTGCAGGCAGAGGAACCTGCGGCGCGGCCAATCCCCGGAATTTTGCCCATTTGCGCAGAAAATCAGGGTCGCCTGCCGCGAAACCGCAGCGCAGACCGGCAAGATTGGAGCGCTTGGAAAGCGAGTTCAGCACGATGATGTTGGCGAAGCCGCCGCCCATTGCGTTCGCGGCCTCCAGAATGCCGGTGGGCGGCGTCTCCCGGTAAATCTCCGAGTAGCACTCATCGGCGAAAATATAGAAGCGGTGTTTGCGCGCCAGGTTTATCAGGCGGGTCCAGAAGCCGAGATCGGCCGGATAGCCTTCCGGATTGGTCGGCGAGGCGACATAGAATGCGACGGTCTCCGCAAGCAGATCCGGATCAAGGCTGTCGAGATCGGGCAGAAAGTTGTTCCCCGGCACGGCATCCAGAAGCACGGCGCGCGCATCTGCGACATGCGCGGCGGCCGCGTAGGTCTGGTAAAAGGGGTTCGGCAAGATCACGACCGGATGATCCAGACCCTTGGCCAGCTGGTCCCTTGCCGCGATGGCGCCGAAGGAGAGGCCTTCGCGGGACCCGTTCAGCGGAAGAACGCCGTTTTTCGGATCTACCGCACCGTCCAGACCGTACCGCCGGTCAAGCCAGCCTGCGACGGCGGCACGGAAGGCGTCCGAGCCGTTGATCGGCGGGTAACGCCGGAAATCGGCCATGTTTTCGGCAAGAACCTCAGCTGTAAATCCGGGAATGGCATGCTGGGGTTCCCCGATCGTCATGATGATGGGATCAAGTCCAGGTGCCTTGCCGTCAAGGAGTTCGGCAAGGCGCTGAAAAGGATTGGAGCTCGGCAGAACAGCGCCGCGCGTATAGGCTTGAGAGCTGGCAGTCATGCAATATCCGGCAGTCGTTACGCAGTACTTTGAGCCGACCCTATCGCCCTCTTGGTAAATCTCTGATTAACCAAGGAACAAATGGTGACTTTCCTGAAGGGCGATTGCCTGCGCTCCGGTTCTTTTTTAAGGTCGCGGGAGAAAATCTGATCGTGATCGCAAAAGGTTGTTCATGACGCTGAAAAAGGATCCCGCTTCCGTCGTCTGTTTCGGAGATTCGCTGACCTGGGGGTTCAATCCCACGGACAAGTCCAGGTATGGTCACGATGTGCGCTGGACGCGCCGCCTGCAGCAGGAACTCGGGGCCGGGTTCTTCGTCATCGAGGAAGGCGTCAACGGCCGCACCACCGTTTTCGAGGATCCGACGCGCGGCGACAAGAACGGGCTGGCGCACCTGATGACGGTGCGAAAGACCCATATGCCGATCGACGTCCTGATCATCATGCTGGGGTCAAACGACCTGCAGGACCGCTTCAACATGAGCGCCGATTCAATCGGACTCGCCATGGGCAGGCTTTTATTCGCGGCAACGCAGGCCACGGATGATGTCGAAGGGCGTGCACCGAAAATTTTGCTAATGGCACCGCCTCCCCTCGGCGATTTCACCGGCCTCGAATATGAGGGCCTTTATTCGAACGCGCATGGCGGCGTGCAATCGAAGCGGCTGGCCGCGGTCTATGCCAATCTGGCGGAACAGTACGGCACTGCCTTTCTCGACGTCGGTCGCTTGATGTCACCAAGCCCCAAGGACGCGGTCCATTTCGAGGCCGAGCCTCAGGCGGCGCTTGCCAGGGCGATTGCAGCTGAAGTGCGAAAGCTCGTTGTAGGCTGAATTCAAGGCTTGACTCGCGCCAGAGCCTTGCGGATGCGCACCTTTACCGAGCCTGCCGTTTCCTGCACCATCGCTTTTTCAAGCCGCTCAATGGTCTTTTGCTTGCCATCCGGGAAACGGTCGGCGTGAAGGGCCAGCCCGTAATACGCCCAGGCCCGCAAGAACCTGTTCTCCGCTTCAAGCGCGTCGAGAATGAAAGCCTCAAGAGAAGCCTCCGCCTCGTCCGGGATCGTCAGATGTTCAAGATATTGCAGCAGGTGAAGGCGGGTCTCCCAGTGGCTGAAACTTGAAAGACTGGCGAGATGCCGAGTGCTGCGCTCTCTGGAAAGCACCGGTTCGCCATGTTCGAACGCATGCTTGAGTAGCCAGGTCGCACCGCGTTCGCAGCTTTGGTGTTCGCTGAGGTCAATCAGCTGATCGACAAGATCCGGCCACGTGCGAAACGTTGTAAACGCTGTTTTCAGCGGTTTCGTCGCCTTGCCGTCCCAGCCGGACAGCACCTGTTCAAGTTCGGCGCGCATGCGGGAGGCGTTTTGCCGTCAGAAGTCGACGGTCAGTCCCTTGATTTCCCAGTCGTCATACCGGGTCGGTTCAAGACCGCCGCGGCCGTTCACCTCGTCCGGCATCGCGTTCTGTCTCGCATCGATCTCCTGACGCCTTGCCTCGGCTTCCTTCAGCGCGCGCTGGGCGGCAGGAGGAAGATCCTCGAAACGTTTTTTTGGCGTTTCTTCGGCTTCGGCGGCAAGGCTCGGGACCTCGTTCT
>JBCDEN010000417.1:0-4428 GCA_039179715.1 Pseudomonadota bacterium | reverse complement strand
GGTCACGGCAAGCAGCGTTTCGTCATCGCTGAGGGCCACCGTCCGGATTTCGCGGCCAATCTGCGTTTCCGCGAGCAGGGAACCGTCCTTGCGGTTGATCTTGGAGACCGATCCGGTTTCGAAATTGGCGCTGTAAATCAGCGATTTGTCCGCGTTCAACAAAAGCGACGTACTCGAAACCGCTTTCTGCCCGGCCGCTTTTTGCGCGAAGACTTCGCCTGTCCCCGAAGGCAGCCAGACCACGACTGCCATGATCGAAACGAGCCCAACGGCGCTGAGGGCGACCCGCATGAAGCTGCGCCGCCAGGAGTGCCAGACGATCAGTCCGACCAGGGGTATGGCCGTTACGAGGTGGATGATATGCGCAACATTGCCGACGCGGCTGAAATTCTCTCCGATGAACAGGAGCCAGAGCCCGCACAGGAACATGATGACGAGCAGGACTTCGATGAACCGCCCCGTGCGCCGGTAGCTGGTTCTCCGGCTGAAGGCGAGGTTGCCCCGGTGAAGGACCCAGAACGCCATGATGACACTCGGAAAGAAGACGATCGCGGCAACGATGTGGACCGTCAGGGCCCATCGTTTCACGTTCCACGGAACGTCCGTGTATTCGGTGATCATCAGGCCGGTTATGAGCAGCAAAAGCACGCTGGCTTCAACGGGCCTGATCATTTTCATCGACGTCTGTGTACGAAACTTCCGCAGCTTGCGTTGAAAAGGTGTCAGTCTGGGCCGCTTTTTCACATGATCCCGGGCAGCTGCCGGTTTGTCCGGCTGGCTTTTGTTTGCGCCGTCTCCGGCCTGATCAGGATTCGCAACCTCGTCCACTCACTCTTAGCCCAGCTAGCTGTCTCGGAAGCGGCCGGTTCTCCCGGCCGCTCTTTCCTCAATTGCTTTTATTTTCCGGCGCTGATCTCGACCTTGGTCGCCATGACGGCGGCCGTCCCGTGCGGCCCGCCGGCGAACGTGACCGACTTGACGCCGTTCTGGTTGATGTCTCCGTCATAGTCCTTGGCGACAACGTGTTCGCCGGTATCATTCAGCCATTCGGCCAGTTGCAAGCCGCGTCCGACCTTGGTGAATGCGTCCGTGTAGCGCTGTGCAAGGTGGGCGAGTGCCAGATTGGGATCTGATGGCGACGAGCGTGACACGAGGTTCAGCATCAATTCACGGATACCGCCACTGACCACCCCGGCCGTGCGGGGTTCGGCTTCCAGCGGCGACCCGGGCTTGTCGTTGAAAAGACCGAGCTTTTCATCGAAGAAGTGCTTTTCGGCGGCCAGATACATGTTCTTTGCCGCGTCCTGATACTTCGTGTCTCCGGTTGCCAGGAAGGCTGCGCCGAAGCCCCTGAGCGCCGCGAACTGGGCCAGCACCGAGTATGTGCCGGACGGACCCTTGCCGATTTCATAGCTGTCCGCAATCAGACCATCCTTGTTGACCAGTTCCTTCAGCATGAAGTCGGCCTGGGACTGAATGGCCTTCAGGGCTGCCTTGCCTTCGGGTGTGCCGAGCGGCTTGCCGCTGCTGGCAGAGGCATAGCCGACCGGCAGCGCATCAATGGCGCGCTGGTAGATCTGAAGCGTCACCAGCGCATAGGCAGCGTCATAAGTGGTGCTTGTGGTTCCCTGCTTCCCATCCGACCAGTCGTCGACAAAGATCCCGTTTTTTTCGTCAAAATGCAGCGTCATCAGGTTTTGCGACGTCAGGCGGGTAAGCAGCTGAACCAGCGAGAACGGATCGTCGGCGGCCTTGCTTGCAAAGGGGCCGGTGCCCAGGTTCTCCTTCGGAGCGGAGGGAAACGGCGCGCCGTCAAACACGGCCGCGAATTCCGGTTTCTGATTCTTGTTCACCGTCCTCTGGTCGGCAAACCCGTAGAACTCGCCGAGCCCCCACAACATGGACCAGACAGATCGCAGGCTGGAACCGCCATCCTTTACCGATGTCGATCCGAGCGCGGACACGCCGTTTTCTTGAGACAGCGTGACATCGACGCGGTTCGGAAACCAGACCGGCGATTTTGTGGCGTCGTAGTCAACCGGGATTTCGGCACCGAGCTTGGAACCGTCATAGGCGAAACTGTCGCGCATCATGGTCAGCGCGTCCCACGAGATCTCGATCAGCATGTTGCCGTTGAAGCCGTCGGACCCGACATCGCCGAGCGCGATGTTCGGATCCTTGTCGGCATCCGGGCCGCTGACGCTGTCGAGCGCGGTGTCGGTTTTGACGTTGTGCATCTGGCGCATGTAGTCCTGCGCCCATAGGATGTTCTTGAGAAGGCCCATGCCTGCGGTTTCAGGCGTAAAGGCCGGGTCCCAGCCGGACGAAGGCCAGCGCAGGGTCTTGTAATCCCTGAAATAGGCCGGCAGGGTCGCCTCGATCGACTTTGATTCCCCCTTGTCCGTCAGGATCTTCATCGGCGTGGTTGCCTGAACGGAGACATCGACCGCTCCGGCAAACTGGGGATTACCTTTGGGAAACGGGAAGGTGATCGGATAAAAGTTCTGCGGCAGGTCTTCCGGTGTCTGTCCGGCTGCCGCCGCCAGCTCCACGACGCGTTTTCCGAGCGTTTCCATGGCGTTTCCGCTGCCGGTCCGTTTCTGGTTCACCGGGCCGTTGGCAAGATGCGGTCCCATGCCGGATTTGTAATAGACCGAGTACATCGCCTCTTCAGAGAACTCATAGGACAGGATACCGGCGCTGAAATCGAACGGGTCCGGCTTGTTCGCCTGGTCGGGGTCGAGGACATCCAGATTAAGACCGAGACCTTCTGCGAGCGGCTCGCCGGAGAGTTCGAATTCGACATAGGCAAAGAACCCGGCCGGCGTATTCCAGGTTCCGTCGACCACTTTTGTGGAAACGTCCTGAGCGTTCGCGGGCACCGCGAGCAGCAGGACAGTCGAACCGGCAAGAAGGCTCTTCAAAGACAATTTCATTTTTGACACCTAAGTATCTCCGTGCGTTCAGTGCCCAGACGGGTTCCCAACCCGGGCCCGGAGCAAAGGAACACAGCGCTTGAAGATCCGGCAATGGCCCGGCGTGGCCATTGCCTGTGATGAAACTACGTAATCAGCCGGCAAATTTGCCAAGCTCGAGATCAATGAAGTACAGCGTGTTGTCGCCTTTCAGGATCAGATCGATCTTGTCGATGATCTGCTTGGCAAGTTTTTCCTCTTCATGCTGTTCCATTGCGAACCATTGCAGGAACTGGTCTGTCGCAAAGTCGCGCTCTGCACGCGCCAAATCGATCACGTCGAAGATGGCCTTGGAAACACCTTCTTCTTCCTTCTGCACGCGCACGAAAAGATCGCGTACATCTTTTACCTTGATCACAGGCGCATCCACGGTCTGGATCGATATGGGAGCGCCGAGATCGTCGAGATAATCGAAGAACTTCATCATGTGCGTGCGTTCTTCGGCAGCGTGGCCCAGAAGGAATTTCTTCGCTCCATCGAGATTTTGCGCTGATGCCCAGGCCGCCATTTGCAAATAGGTATTGTGCGCGCGCAGCTCTCCGTTCATGAGATCGTTGAGTTTCTGCGCCAGTTTCTTGCTCGCCATTCTTATCTCCCAGACGCGAAATTAAGGACGCGTTCGGACATTTGTCCGGACGGTACGGATCTCGCTCTTTTCTGAAACGCACATCTGGCGGCGGCTGACCCCGGCCACGTGCCGGGAGGTGTACGCATGGTTGTACGCAGCTATTGTGAGCAACAAATTTCCCAAGCGTCAAGTTAACTTACGCCGCGCGGTCAACTTTTGCCTTTAACGGAATTAGTGAAAAATACGGATGTGCACCAGACAGCGACTGTTTGAAAATGCTGCAATTAAGAGTCTGAAAAAGATGACATTTTTCAGTTTTTGCTTGGCAGTTTGAAATCATGGCCTCAACCGGGACTGTCTGTGGCTGAAACTGGAACAGCGCAGGCTGTGATCGGGTCACTTGACTGCTGCACGTCCTCCTGCCCAGGGGACTGGATACGCAAACCCATGCTGTTCGGCAAAGGCGGTGCGCGAGTACCGATGGGTGGGGACGGCCACATGCGGGTGCCAGCAAAGAGCGGCAACGTGTTTCATGTGCGGCAAGCGACGGTTGCAATTTGGATCTATTGGAGACGAAAATCGCCCAACGGACCTGACAGGTCGTCCACGGAAGCGTTCAAGGAACAAAAAAGCTTATGCGTTTTTCGCTTTACAGACGCAGATTTCGCGACCTCACGGAGCAGGAAGTCCTGGCGCTCGCAATCTCCACCGAGGAAGATGACGCCAGGATTTACCGGCTTTATTCGGATCGCCTGCGCGCTGACTATCCCGACACGGCCAAGCTGTTCGACGGAATGGCGGATGAAGAAGCGGCGCATCGTGAACTGCTCGTTGATCTGCATCGGCACCGATTCGGCGGGGCTGTTCCCCTTATCCGCCGGGAGC
>JBCDEN010000826.1:0-1788 GCA_039179715.1 Pseudomonadota bacterium | reverse complement strand
TGGAACCGGGCGCAAGAGTTCCGCTCGATGCAGGTTGGGAAGAGCGCGGTCTTTACACGATTTCAGGTCAGATCACGATTGCCGGACAGGCATTCGACCCGGCGCAGCTGCTGGTCTTCAAACCGGGCGACCACCTCGTCATCGAGAACAACACGCCCAATCCGGCGCGCTTCGTCGTGCTCGGCGGCGAGCCGATGGACGGCAACCGGTATATCTGGTGGAACTTCGTCTCTTCCTCCAAGGAACGCATCGAGCAGGCCAAGGAAGACTGGAAACAGGGCCGTTTCGACACAGTTCCGGGCGACGCGGAAGAGTTCATTCCGCTTCCGGACCGGCCCGGCCCGTAACGGGAAAAGAACCTGAGCAAAGCCAATCGGCATGCATCACAGAGCCGGGACATCCCGGCTCTCTTTTTGCCTCCTGTCTCGAAAGAAACGCATCAACAGTAAAAACCAGCGGGTTTCGGTTTGTTTCGGCGGGTCAACCCTTGCATTTGAGTGCTGTTCTCGGCAAATAGGCCCCGTTCTGACAAGAATTCACGCGCATCGCGCTCATTCGCTTGCAGCCGCAATTTCCTGTCCTCCAGCTCCTGGCGGGAACGAAAGGCACAGCAGCGAGACGCCTGATTTGCGCTCAATTGCAGCTCCATCGACACCCTGTTCGATGCAGCAATCCCGTCGGCCTTTGCCGATGGATGCCGGGAAGGAAAGACGAAATGCGGCTTGGTATAGACTGGGGTGGCACCAAGATAGAAATCATCGCCTTGTCGCAGGATGGAAAAGAGCTGTTCAGGCAGCGTGTCGACACGCCGCGCGACGACTATCAGGGCTGCCTGGACGCCGTGAAATTCCTGGTCGACGCTGCCGAGACCGCAACCGGCCAATCCGGCACGCTGGGGCTCGGTATTCCCGGGTCGCTGTCGCCGAAGTCGGGGCTCGTCAAGAACGCAAACTCGACCTGGATGAACGGCAAGCCGCTCGACAAGGATCTTGAAAAGGTGCTCGGCAGGCCGGCACGCATTCAAAACGATGCCAACTGCCTGGCCGTTTCCGAAGCAACGGATGGTGCCGGTGCCGGTGCACATGTGGTGCATGCCATCATCATCGGCACCGGAAGCGGTTCCGGAATTGCCATCGACGCAAAGGCACATCTGGGCGCAAACGGTATCGGCGGCGAATGGGGCGCGATCACCGTTCCCTGGCTGGCGGCGGACGAATTTCCCGGTCCCGACAGCTGGATCGGCCACAAGGGCGTCATAGACAGGTGGTGCTCCGGCACCGGGTTTCAGCTCGACTACAAGCAGAAGACCGGTACGTTGCTGAAGGGCCATGAAATCATGGCACTCAAGCGGGACGGAGATCCGGTCGCAATCGGGATCTACGAAGCCTATGTCAGCCGTCTCGCCCGTTCGCTCGCCATGTCCGCAAATCTGCTGGACCCGGATGTCTTCGTTCTCGGCGGCGGCATGTCGAACATCGAAGAACTTTATACAGACCTGCCGCCTGCTATGACGCCCTACATCTTTTCCGACACATTCGACACGCCTATCCGCAAGGCCGTTCACGGGGACAGCTCCGGAGTGCGCGGTGCGGCCTGGCTGTGGAACTGATCCTCAGTGCCGGGTGCGCTGCAGCCTGTGCTGTCCCCATGTGACAAGAACGATGCCGATGCCGACGAAGACAACGGCTGAAAGCTTCGCGGCATTCGGCACTTCATCAAACACCAGGTACCCGAGCGCGAGCCCGACCACGGCTGCGACTGACCCTATCTGGCTGAGATAAACCGGCC
>JBCDEN010000230.1:0-6369 GCA_039179715.1 Pseudomonadota bacterium | reverse complement strand
GGGGGGCCTGCGCGGCCCAAAAGAAAACCCGTCCGCGGGGCCTGCGCGGCCCAAAAGAAAACCCGTCCGGGGGGCCTGCGCGGCCCAAAAAGGAAACCCTTCCTCGGGGTCTGTGCGGCCCAAAAAGAAAACCCGTCCTCGGGGCCTGTGCGGCCCAAAAAGAAAACCCGTCCGTGGGGCCTGCGCGGCCCAAAAAGAAAACCCGTCCGTGGGGCCTGCGCGGCCCAAAAAGAAAACCCGTCCGCGGGGCCTGCGCGGCCCAAAAGAAAACCCGTCCGCGGGGCCTGCGCGGCCCAAAAAGAAAACCCGTCCGTGGGGCCTGCGCGGCCCAAAAAGAAAACCCGTACGTGGGGCCTGCGCGGCCCAAAAGAAAACCCGTCCGCGGGGCCTGCGCGGACGGGTTGATCCAGCTGCCGTGGCAATGCCGGTTTCGGAAGGTTGAAACGCGGACCGGTCTCTCAGCCGGACGCCATCTCACGCTGGACGGTCGACTTGGCGACCTTGATATTGTCGAGCACCTTGGGGCAGCTGGTGCTCGACGCCTGCTTCTCGGACAGGAAGGACGACATACGTGCTTCCAGGTCTTGCAGCCGTGTTCGGCGGGTGAACTTCGGTTGCATTGCAGGTAAAGCCATATAGGGCCAGAACGGGTTCATAACATTTTCCTTTCGCAGGCACGTTCGTGCGGTTCAGTACGCCAACTGGTTCGCATTCAGGCTTGTCTCGAGCCTGCTGATTTCGTCACGCAAACGAAGCTTGAATTTCTTCAAGGAGCGAATGTGCTGCGAGTCGGGGTAGGGATGCAGTTCCTCACGGCGGATCAGGGAATCCAGCGTGTTGTGCTGGCTGCGCAAGGATTTCAGACGATTGTACATGGCCTACCTCCACGTTGTTGGCTGTTGCTGTGTTGATGACCATGATATGGGGCGGATTTGACATAGAAGAAATACATTGTTTGTATTAATATGATAGAAGAAAACTATCACGGAGTGAGCAGCGATGCATTTCAGACCGTCACCGCGCCAACTGGACTATTTCATCGCTCTTGCCGAGACACTCCATTTCGGCAAGGCTGCCGAGAAGTGCAACGTGTCTCAGCCGACTTTGTCTTCACAATTCAAACTCTTGGAAGACAGCCTGGGCTGCGGGCTGCTGGAGCGTGGCAGCGGGGAGATCAATCTGACCGCGGCCGGCGAGCGCCTGTTGCCGCTGGCCCGTCAGGCTCTTGAGAGTTTGGACGAAATTGTGGCGGTGGCGCAGGCCGGGCGGGCAAATCTGGGTGGATTGATACGCCTGGGAGTCTCGCCCACATTCGGGCCATATTTCATGCCGTATCTCCTGCCGATTCTGAAGGACAATTTTCCGGATCTGGAGCTTTACATCCGCGAAGACCGGCCGAATTTGCTGGAGGAAGGCCTGGCGGCAGGCGCGCTGGATTGCATTATCACGCCGGACGTCACACCAACCGGACAGCTGACAGAACGCGTGATCTGCCAAGAGAGTGTTTCTCTTGCCGTACCGAGGTCGCATCCGCTGTCCGGCCTGGACGTCGTGCCGGTGTCGCTCTTGAAAGGCGAAAAGCTGCTTTCCCTGGGGCAGGGCTTCCGGCTGCACAACGACGTACAGGCTCTTGCCAGGGCCGCCGGAGCCGACTTCCTGCAGGATTACGAGGGAACCAGTCTCGACGCGCTTCGTCAGATGGCATCGATCGGCATGGGACTGGCGCTCTTTCCGGCCGCCTATATCGCCTCGGAATTTCCCAAGGAACAGAACCTGCTTTTGAAACCCGTCGACGGCATCGCCATGCAGCGTGTCATGTATCTTGTGTGGCGAAACGGCAGTTCGCGCGCCGCGCACTACGAAAAGCTGCTGTCTCTCGCGCAGGAGGCCGTTATGAGTATGGCGGCCGAGGGTGTCGAACCGGCGAACGCGGCATAGGAGACAGTGGCGTGAAACGAACAAACAGAAAGCCCGGTCCGATGACCACCGCCATTCACGGCGGCGAAACGCCGGACCCGGCAACAGGAGCGTCCGCGCCGCCCATTCACATGAGCTCGACCTTTGTGGCTGAGGACGTTGCAGGCTTTTCGGCGCACGATCTTGACGATGCCGCGGAGGGCTTCATCTATGCGCGCTGGGGCAATCCGAGCGTTGCGATGCTCGAACAGAAGATTGCCGCGCTTCAGGGCACCGGTGACTGTCTGTGCCTCGCGTCCGGTATGGCCGCCGCAACTGCGATCTTCCTGACGTTTCTGTCGGCCGGCGATCATGTCGTCATCTCCGATGTTTCCTATGCGGGCGTTGCCGAACTCGCGCGCGAAACGCTGCCGCGCCTCGGCATTGAGGTCACGATGGTGAACATGTCGGATCTGGATGCCGTTGCCGCTGCAATCCGGCCGACCACCCGGCTGGTCCATAGCGAAACGCCGGTCAATCCGATCATGAGGCTGACGGACCTGAGAGCGGTTTCGGATCTGGCACACGAAGCGGACGCGCTGCACAGCTGCGATGCCACATTCGCTTCACCGCTCGGGATGGACGCCGCCGGTCTCGGCGTTGATCTGGTGATGCACTCCATCACCAAATATATCGGCGGGCATGGCGATGCCGTCGGCGGTGCCGTTGCAGGCCGGGCGGATCTGATTGCGAGAATGCGGAAGGAAGCGGCGATACATCACGGCGGCGTCCTGTCGCCTTTCAACGCATGGCTCATTGCACGAGGTGCGGCGACCTTGCCGCTGCGCATGAAGGCGCACCAGGCCGGCGCAGCGACGATTGCCGCATGGCTGGAAGCGCATCCCGCCGTGATGCAGGTCATGTATCCCGGGCTACCGTCCCACCCGCAGCATGAGCTTGCTGCGCGCCAGATGACGAATTTCTCCGGCATGATCTCCTTTCAGGTCGGGTCCGCCGAGAACGGCCGCAAGATTGCACGCCGGATGATCGACCGCCTGGAGGTCATCCATTACGCGGTGTCGCTCGGTCATCATCGCTCGCTGATTTTCTGGATGGAAACCGGCCCGCTGATGGAAACCTCTTTCCGCCTCGAAGGCACGCAGCAGGCCTCCTACAGGGACTATGCCGGAGACGGAATTTTCCGCCTGTCCGTGGGACTGGAAGATGCGGAAGACCTGATTGCGGATCTTGAGGACGCACTTCGCTAGACGTGTACTCGTGGTGTTCGCTCCGGGACGGCAGAGTTGCCGTGTGATGCTTTTCATGCCAGCCTTGCGGATCAGGTTGTAACCTCGTGATCAAGGTCACGGGCGAACGACCTCGGGCAGAGGAGGAGAGCGATGCCTGAAATTTCCAGCGACCGCGATTGTCAGACCGTGATCACCACGTTCGAAATGACGCCGGGAACCTGTTTCGACCTTCTGGATGAACTCAAGGACGCGTACCGGAATTTCATCCAGCACCGGCCCGGATTCATCGGGGCAGGGCTTCACGTCAACGACGCCCAGACCCGGATCGCCAACTATTCACAGTGGCGCAGAAGGGAGGACTTTCTTGCCATGTTGCGCACATCGGAAATGCGTGCGCGCAACCGGCGTAGCCACGCGCTGTGCAAGAGTTTTGAGCCCGTCATGTACGACGTGGCGGAGAGCTTCAACTGACCATGCAACGTGTGGCTTGAGTGGCGTCGGCGCTTACCTTTTGAAAAAGAACTCCGGTTACAAGGAAACCATGTCTTACCGGATTACCGATTGCCGCACCTTGCCGGCGGCCCGGCTCTGCGCCGCAATGAATGCAGCTTTTTCGGACTATGTCGTCCCCTTGTCCTTGACGGAGGACAAGTTCCGGGATTTTCAGAAGCAGCGCGGCTTCTCGCCAGAGCATTCCTTTGTCGCGCTGGCCGGGGAGGAAATCGCAGCGTTCTGGTTTTCAAGTCCCCCTTTGTCCGCCTATGACGGTCACGCCTACACGCTGTCTGTCGGAACAGCCCCGGCGTATCGGCGCAAGGGTCTGTCTAGGCAACTGCTGCACAAGGTGATCGACCGGCAAAAACCGGATGAGGGACGCGGGCTTCAGCTTGAGGTGATCACGACCAACGACAAGGCGGTAAAGGCCTATCGGGACTTCGGGTTTGAAGTGTCGCGCACGCTGCGCGTCTGCAGAACGGCCGGGGAGCGCCCCGACGTGTCGCAGAAAACGGAATTCACCGCGGAAAAGATCCGGCTTGATCAACTCCCCGACGACGAAAGCCTATTTTTCGATACGCGGCCGACACCCCAGAACAGCCGAGCAGCGCTAAGCGCCCTTCAGGATACGGCGCATGTGCTGGCTGTTTGGATGGATGGCGGCCTAATCGGCTGGGGCGCAGCCTATGCAGACGGGTCCGTCGCCCAAATCGCCGTTCTCAAGGAATTTCGGCGGCGTGGAGCAGGGCGCGCGCTGCTGCACGGTCTTTGGTGCGCCACCGGCGCAGACCGGCTGACTTTCGTGAATGTCGACACTGCGGCCAAGGGCGTGAATGCGTTTCTTGACGATGCGGGCGTAGAGGACCGCGTCCATCAATCGGAAATGCGGCTGACACAAGAGCACTGAGCAAACCTGGCTCAATCGCCTTTCTTGAACGGCGCGTGCTCGGCAAGCGCCGCGTTCTCGCGTTCCACGGCGAAGCGTTCCTGTTCCAGGTAATCTGCAACCGCCTGGTGAAGGCCCTCATGGGCAATCCAGTGGGCGGAGTAGGTGGTGGTCGGCAGATAGCCGCGCGCGAGCTTGTGCGAACCCTGTGCCCCTGCCTCAACCCGTTTCAGCCCACGCGAGATGGCAAAGTCGATGGCCTGATAGTAGCAGAGCTCGAAATGCAGGAACGGGTGATGCTCACAGCAACCCCAGTGCCGGCCGAACAGGGTCTCCGATCCGATGAAATTCAGCGCACCGGCCACATAGCGTCCGTCCCGTTTCGCAAGCACCAGGAGCGTTTGTTCTGAAAGCCGTTCACTGATCAGCGAGAAGAATTTCCGGTTGAGATAGGGACGGCCCCATTTTCGGGACCCCGTGTCCATGTAAAAGCCGTAAAAGGCGTCCCAATGGGCTTCTGTCAGATCCGCTCCGGTCACCCATTCGACGTCAATGCCCTCGGCACTGAGTGCCTCGCGCCGTTCTTTCCTGATCGCCTTGCGCTTGCGCGATGCCAGATCGTCGAGGAAACCGTCGAAACTCTCGTAGCCCTTGTTTTCCCAGTGGAACTGCTGATCCGTGCGCCGCAGATAGCCGAGGTCGCCAAGTCCCTCCCATTCCGGTTTGGTCAGGAAGGTCGCGTGAACCGATGATGCACCGCTTTTCTGACACACCTGGACAAGTCCGGCGGCCAGGGCCTGGAGACCGGCTTCGCGGTTGATGCCCTGGCCGACCAGGAACCTCCGCCCTGTTGCAGGCGTGAAGGGAACCGAAATCTGCAGTTTGGGGTAGTAGTCGCCGCCGGCACGGTAGAACGCGTCCGCCCAGCTGTGGTCAAAGACATATTCACCCTGGGAATGGCTCTTGAGATAGGCCGGAACCGCCCCGAGAACGTTACCTTCGGCATCTTCAAGAAGCATGTGGCGCGGCAGCCAGCCCGTCGTATTCGTGGCGCAGCCGGCGGTCTCCAGGGCTTCAAGAAAAGAATGAGAAAGGAAAGGGTTATATGCAGTTTCTTCATGTTCTGCATCAGGAATGCCCAAGGCGTCCGCCAGTTCAGACCGCCCCGGCGGCACAATCGGTTCCGGCGCGTCGGTCCGTGAAAGTCTTCCACCGGTTCCCAATTGCCATCCGGGATTCGCGACGGCATCCCATTTGTCTGCGGGGACATCCTTCAGGGAAGACAGAATGCGCAGGGAAATCGCCGCTCCGTCGGCAGAAGCGTCCGGATCTTGTGTTTCCTCGGGAGGGGAAGAACTCATGCGTCAAAAGCATCCAGAATTTGGGCCACCACCAAAATGTAGCGCTATCGTTTTGCATCGCAAGAGGGATCAGGTCGCCGCTGTCGGTGAAACAGCGCTCAGCTTCCGCAAGCCGTCGTTTACGA
This sequence comes from Pseudomonadota bacterium, assembly GCA_039179715.1. Lineage (GTDB taxonomy): Bacteria > Pseudomonadota > Alphaproteobacteria > Rhizobiales > Stappiaceae > Roseibium. Next base: position 356 of record JBCDEN010000230.1, on the reverse strand, counting down.
GGAGCGCGGCTCCGCATCCGGATCGAAGCCTTCGAAAACGATCTGGTCGGCATACCGGGCCGCGCGCAGGCGTTGTTCGCGGGTACGCACCGTCCAGCTCATCAGCGGCAACTTGAAAACGGACCGCAGCAGGCTTGGTCCGGCCTTTGGCAGATCGTTGATGCCGTAGGAGATGAAGTTCGGCCGCGTGCGTGGTGCGTGCAGGAGATGCCGCAGGATGAAACGGTCTGTTCTGGAGTATCTCGCGTAGTCCGGGCCCGGTTCGGCCCCATTCGCCACAATGCCGCGCAGAACGTCCGGGTTCTGGCTCCGCGCGACCGACACCATGTCGGGGTCGAAGGATTTCAGGCATGCCG
>JBCDEN010000700.1:0-2572 GCA_039179715.1 Pseudomonadota bacterium | reverse complement strand
CGTTGATCCGGCGACCGACCCGGCCAGCGATCTCTTGGGCGTGTTCTCGCTGAGAGGAAGAATCGCGTTGTGATTTAGCGATTACCTTGCGTTCGCCAACCGCGCCGGAAGAAACCTCACCCCGCCCTCAGCCCGCGCACTTCGGATGCGCGGGCGCCGGGGGTGACGCCGAACCAGCGTTTGTAGGCGCGGATGAAGGCGGGCGAATCCGAGTAGCCCAGCAGGTAGGCGATCTCGGGCAGGGAGAGATCGCTCTTGTGCAGATACTCTTCCGAAAGGTTGCGTCTGACGTCCTCCAGGACTTCCGAAAAGGTCGTGCCCTCGTCGGCAAGCCGCCGCGCGAAGGTCCGCTCGGTCATGCCCAGCTTGGCCGACACCGTGCTTGCCGAACTCTGGCCCCGGGGCAACCCATCGATGATGTGAAACTCGACATTGGCAAGAAAGGATTTCGGGGCGGAGCGCCGCTCTTCCAGCATTTTGTCGGCGACGTTGGACATGAGCGCCAGCAGGTCCTTGTCGGAATGCACCAGTGGCGTCGCAAGATCTTCGGCGTGAAACACGATCCCGTGTATGTCGCTGCCGAAAAAGATCGGGCAGCCGAAAAAGAGCTTCATCTGCGCGGGGGGCTCGGCGCGCTGGTGATGAAAGTGGATCTCGGCCGGCCGGAGGATCCTGCCTGTACCGAACCGGTAGTTCGACAGGATCGCAGCCATGCCCGCCTCATTCGCCTGCCGCTTGAAATAGGAACTCCGGTCGACCTCCTGGTAGGAGAGCTTTGCGGTGGTCTCCGTCTTTGCGAACGAGAGCCGGTAGCTGTCGACGAAGATATTGACGTATTTGACGTGGTTCTGGATCGCCTGTTCCAGTGTTGCCGCCGAGATGCCGAGATAGGCGATCACGCCGAACGTGCCGGTAGGCGTCGCCTTGCCGACATCGAAGCCGAACAGGTCGTCATCGAGATATTTCGCGGCCTGTTCCAGAAAGGCATCGGATTTCTTGAGTGGAACCCGGCGGTCGAAGCCTTCCAGGTCTTCTGGTGAGAGCCCGGATGCCGAGAGTGCATCTGAAATATCCTCACCGCGGCCTTCCATCACCTTCACGGCGGCCCGGATCAATGCGGCATCGACTTCGGCTTCGCTCAAAACGGCCTCCCCCAGGCAATTTGGCACGAAATGACAGCATATTGGCTGGCGCGGCCAATCGAAAGCGCGATTGCGCGCCCAAATAAGAATTGTACAGACGGTACTGATAAAACAAACAAATTCCGCACGAAATAACCGTCGGTAAATAACAAATTCGTCGCGGAAAGATTGCCAACTTCGGCTATACGGTTGTTCATCGCGCTTGTTCTGCCCCCCCATCGACCGCGATGAACGGGCTGTGGTTCCCGGCCACGGCTGGCCGTCAGCCTCTTTGACCGCGCTTCGGCGCGGTCTTTTTGTTTTTGCGGCTCGAAAACCCTTTCCCGGGCCATGTTGCAGGTCACAGGCAAAAGATTCTCATTGTACTGCGCTCTGGACGGCACTAGCGTGGCGATTATCGGTTCGCAGCAGATACGGCTGCCGGCCGGTTTGTCTTCCACCCAGCCAGTTCACAAGAGGCGTTTCATGGCGCAGTTGCCGAATTCTCTCGAAGCCCGCGATATCGCTGTTCAACTTCATTCCTATGCCGACGCCCGCCGCCAGGAAGACACCGGCTCGCTTGTGATCGACAAGGGCGAGGGCATCTACGTGGAAGACATCAACGGCAAGCGCTACATCGAAGGCATGGCGGGCCTGTGGAGCGTCGCCGTCGGCTTCGGCGAAAAGCGCCTGGTTGAGGCCGCGGCCCGCCAGATGGAAAAGCTGCCCTACTATCACACCTTCACATACAAGACCCATGGCCCTTCCATCAAGCTTGCCGAAAAGCTGATTGAGATGGCGCCTGTTCCCATGTCCAAGGTCTATTTCACCAATTCCGGCTCGGAAGCCAACGACACCGCGATCAAGCTGATCTGGTACCGCTCCAACGCTCTCGGTCAGCCGGAACGCAAGAAGATCATCTCGCGCATGCGCGGCTATCACGGCGTCACCGTTGCCTCCGCCAGCCTGACGGGCCTGCCGAACAATCACCGGTCCTTCGACCTGCCGCTGCCGCAGATCCTGCACACGACCAGTCCGCATTACCGCACGATGAAACGCGACGGCGAGAGCGAGACAGACTTCGCCAGACGCTGCGCGCAGGATCTGGAAGACCTGATCCTGGCCGAAGGACCTGAGACCATCGCCGCTTTCTTTGCCGAGCCCGTCATGGGCGCAGGCGGCGTTGTAGTGCCGCCTGAAGGCTATTGGGAAGCGGTCCAGCCGATCCTGAAAAAATACGGCATCCTGTTCGTTGCCGACGAGGTGATCTGCGGGTTTGGGCGCACGGGCAACATGTTCGGCACGGAGACCTTCAACCTGCAGCCGGACATGATGACGCTGTCGAAAGCGCTGTCGTCGTCCTATCAGCCGATCTCCGCGCTCTTGATCAACGACACGGTCTATGAGCCGATTGCCGACGAGTCGCACCGCATCGGCGTTCTGAGACATGG
>JBCDEN010000612.1:0-3072 GCA_039179715.1 Pseudomonadota bacterium | reverse complement strand
TTCATGTGCTGCCAATCGGTGTCGTCCTTAGTCACCGTCACGAAGTCGTGGCCGAAGAAAACGGCGGCAACGCCCGGTACATCAAACAGTCTTTCCGCCAGAGGCGACGCGCCTGCATCCGCCCTGGACCGGAAGTCATAGGTCCCTTCCGGGAGGACAACGCGCCCCGGGAGAAATTTGAGCGTCGCCGGATTCGGCGTCGCTTCGGTCTGAATGAACATTTCTCTTGTCCTTGCGTTTCAACAACGCGTCCGTTTCGACAGGTGGCCTGCGCCTCTACCTCATCGCAAAACACCGATGATGTTTTAACCCAACTGGACACAGTTTGGAATAGTTAAAAACTAGATAGGTCTTTAACACGCGAGATCAAGTTCCGGCGCCACTTTTTCACCGCGAAACCGGCTGCCATCAGGCAAGGGCCGCGATCGAATCGTCATCCAGATTTCCGGGCACGATCGTGACCGGGATCGGGAACGTCCCCGCCGCCTTGCCGGCAATGGACGAGACCAGCGGCCCCGGTCCTTCCGTCCCCGTGCTCGCGGCAAGCACGAGGATCGCGATATCCGCATCGGCCTCGATCAGTTCGAGGATCTCTTCCGACTTCGTCCCTTCCCGGACGACAGTCTCCGGCTCGGTTCTTGCCACCGAACGCACGCGCTCCGCGGTCTTGGCGAGCGTTGCCTCGGCCTCTTCCAGCGCTTCGGCGCGCATGATGTCTTCGACGCCGAGCCAGTGCTGGAAGTCGCCCGGTGCGATCACGAAACAAAGCGTCACAACACCACCGGTCCGCGCCGCCCGTTTCGCCGCATAGACAATTGCCCTGTCGCATTCCGGCGTTTCGTCAACCACGACCAGAAATTTCCGGCGATGGCCTTCCTCGTTGCTTTTCCGAATAGCTACCATGGCTGCATGCTGCCATTGGCGCGCGCGCACCGCAAGCGGTGAAATCGCCGCTTGCGACGGGTACCCGCTTACAGAATAAACTTCGAGAGATCGACGTTCTTGGCAAGGTCGCCGATATTTTCCTGCACGAAATCCGCAGTTATTTCAACAACCTCACCCGAACGATCCGGTGCGGTGAAGGAAATCTCGTCGAGAATGCGTTCCATCACGGTCTGAAGCCGGCGCGCACCGATGTTTTCAACAGATGCGTTGAGATCCACTGCAACAGATGCAATTTCGTCTATGGCGTCTTCGGTGAAGGCAAGCGTGACCTCTTCGGTTTCCATGAGCGCCACATACTGCTTGATCAGGCTGGCTTCAGGCTCCGTGAGGATTGCCTTGAAGTCATCCTTGTTCAGCGCCCTGAGCTCGACGCGGATCGGCAGACGGCCCTGCAATTCGGGCAGAAGGTCCGACGGCTTTGCGACATGGAACGCACCCGAAGCGATAAAGAGGATGTGGTCCGTCTTAACCGGGCCATGTTTCGTGGAAACGACCGTGCCCTCGATCAGCGGCAGCAGATCCCGCTGGACGCCTTCGCGTGATACATCCGCGCCGGCTCTTCCCTCGCGCGCGCAGATCTTGTCGATCTCGTCCAGAAAGACAATGCCCGAGTTCTCAACAAGCGCGATCGCCTCTTCGACCACCTTGTCCTCATCGAGCAGCTTGTCTGATTCCTCGTTGATGAGCAGCTGGTAGCTGTCGCTCACGGTTGTCCGCTTGGTCTTTGTCTGTCCGCCGAAGGCCTTGCCGAGAAGATCGGACATGTTCATGACGCCGACACTGGCGCCGGGCATGCCGGGCAGATCGAAACTCGGCATCTGCGCCTGGGCACGGACTTCCACCTCGATTTCCTTGTCGTCCATCTCGCCTTCGCGCAATTTCGTGCGGAAACTCTCGCGGGTTGCCGGGCTCGCATTTGCACCGACCAGCGCATCGAGAACGCGTTCCTCGGCGAGGACATGCGCCTTGGCCTTCACTTCCTCGCGCTTCTTGTCGCGGATCAGGGTGATGCCGGCTTCCACAAGGTCGCGCACAATCTGTTCGACGTCACGACCGACATAGCCGACTTCCGTGAACTTCGTTGCCTCGACCTTGGTAAAGGGCGCGTTCGCCAGTTTTGCGAGACGGCGCGATATCTCCGTTTTGCCCACACCGGTCGGACCAATCATGAGGATGTTCTTCGGCAGAACCTCCTCGCGCATCTGTCCTTGCAGCTGCTGACGGCGCCAGCGGTTGCGCAGGGCGATTGCCACGGCGCGCTTTGCGTCCTTCTGGCCGACGATGTAGCGGTCGAGTTCCGAAACGATCTCACGCGGGGAAAAATCCGTCATTTTTTATGACATGCCTTCCGTGTTCTTGAATTCCATTAGCAAGCAGTCTCCGGTTTTTCCAACAAGTTCGGGGATGACCTCAAACCCGGCCTTGCGATAACACCTGACTGCACGTTCGTTGTCCGGATCCGGATCGATCAGGATCCGGCTGTAACCTTCCTCGAGAAGCATCCGGACGAAGGCCCGCAATGCGTCCGTTCCCAAACCGGCCGACAGATCCTCCGGCAATCCGATCGACAGGTCCACACCGACAGCCTCTTCGGGCAACAGCGCCAACCAGGGATACTCGCTGACATGGTCCGAGTTCTGCTGGTCGCCTATGAACCAGACCTGGATATATCCCTTGTCGCTGCCGTCCTTTTGAAAGATGAAAGGGCGCGTCGTGTCGCGTCCCTGCACCATGTCCTCGATGTAGCGCAGTTCCGTTCCCGGATCGCCCCACCACTTGCGCCAATGCGGCTCTTCCAGCCAGCGCGCCAGCAAGGCAAGGTCTTCTTCCATGACGGGGCGGAACGAGATCACAGCTGACTATCCGGCCGTATCGAGCGTTTCCACCGTGATACTTTCATTGGTGTAAACGCAGATCTCTGCGGCCACTGCCATCGCCTTTCGTGCGATTGTCTCGGCGTCATAGTCCGTATCGGCCAATGCCCTGCCCGCGGCGAGAGCGTAATTGCCACCGGAGCCGATACCCATGACGCCGCCTTCCGGTTCCAGCACATCGCCGGTCCCGGTCAGGACAAGTGAGACATTCTTGTCGGCGACCAGCATCATCGCTTCCAGGCGGCGCAGATAC
>JBCDEN010000053.1:0-11541 GCA_039179715.1 Pseudomonadota bacterium | reverse complement strand
GTCCGCGTTGATCCTCAGGTTCTCGCCCGGAGCTGCCATCTGAAATCTCCTATTTCAATTCCGTTTCGACGAAGGACATGAGCGCGTCCCCGCCATTGATTACATTGTGTTCGACGCCTTCATCGCGCCGGTAAACGGTTCCGGCCGGGACCAGGACCTCGCGGCTTTCCCCACCCGGCTCTTCCAGGAGCATGCGGCAGTCGGTCAGTGCCGTGATCACGTAATCCATCTCGTGCCGGTGCCAGCCGGTTTCAGCGCCGGGCGCAAAATCGAAGCGGGTCACGCGGACCCTGTCATCGTCAATCAGTTGTGTGGCGGTTGCCTGTTCACGTTTCATGACGTTCAGCCTTCGTTTCGGTCCAATCAGTCGATCGCGCTCAGAACCGCGCGAAGCTTCCCGAAGAGCTCATCGATCTGTTGCTTCGAGATGATCAGCGGCGGGGAGAGAGCGATGATATCACCGGTCGTGCGGATCAGAATGCCATCATCATAGGCTTTCAGGAAGGCTGAGAATGCGCGTTTTGTAGGCTCGCCTGCTATCGGTTCAAGCTCGACCGCGCCGATCAGACCGAGATTGCGGATATCGATGACATGGGGGCAATCCCTGAGTGCATGCAGCCCGTCTTCCCAGTACCGGGCCAGCCCGGCGGCACGCGTCAGCAGGTCTTCATCATCATAGGTGTCAAGCGTTGCCAGCGCGGCCGCACAGGCGACGGGATGGCCGGAATAGGTATATCCGTGGAACAGCTCGATCATGTGCTCCGGGCCTGTCATGAAGGCCTGGTAGATATCGGAGGAACAGAACACGGCGCCCATCGGAATGACGCCTGACGTAAGGCCCTTTGCCGTCGTTACCAGATCCGGTGTCACGCCGAAGAAGTCGGTTGCAAAGGGTGACCCAAGGCGACCGAAACCGGTGATGACCTCGTCGAATATCAGGAGAATGCCGTGCGCCGTACAGATCTCGCGCAGCCGCTCAAGGTAGTTTTTCGGCGGGATCAGGACACCGGTCGAGCCGGCAACAGGCTCGACGATGACTGCGGCAATGGTGGAGGGGTCATGCAGCTGGATGATCCGGATCAGGTCTTCGGCATATTCTGCGCCGTTTTCCGGCATGCCGCGGGAAAACTCATTGCGTTCCGGATCGTGCGTGTGACGCATGTGATCGACGCCGGTGAGCATCGTTCCGAAGGTTCTGCGGTTGGCGACGATGCCGCCGACCGAAATTCCGCCGAAGCCGGTGCCGTGATACCCGCGTTCGCGGCCGATCAGGCGCGTGCGCGTGCCCTGTCCGATCGAACGCTGATAGGCGAGCGCGATCTTCAGGGCCGTGTCGACGCTTTCGGAGCCGGAGTTTGTGAAAAACACATGATCGAGCGGTGAGGGCATCATGGCGGACAGGCGGGCCGCCAGCTCGAAGGCTTTCGGATGACCCATCTGGAACGCAGGCGCGTAGTCCAGCTCCGCGATCTGTTTCTGGACCGCTTCTACGACCTTGGGGCGCGAGTGACCGGCGTTGCAGCACCACAGGCCGGCTGTCCCGTCCAGGACCTGACGGCCGTCCGCGGTGGTGTAGTGCATGTCCTTGGCCGAGACGAACATGCGCGGTGCCTTCTTGAACTGGCGATTGGCCGTATATGGCATCCAGAAGGCTTCAAGATTGTTGGTTGCTGCCTGTGCCGGCGCTGACATGCGTCCTCCTCGCAGCCCGGGCTCAAGGGCTGACTGTTTGTCTTTTCGTGCTTGAGATAGCGCCCGCATCCGCCGGGGCGCAGGGAGCAAACGCCCGGTGATGCTGGTCCTCTCACCACACTGTTCCCGGCTCTTCACCCGGATTGCTCCGGGCAGCGAAGCGCCGATCGATCTCTGGATGGCCATTTTGGCCTTGGGTACGGACCCTTTTCCGGCATGTGCCGGTTTGAATTATGATGATCAGACAGGAGCGGCGCTTCAAGAGTTCCCCGTTGCAGGCAACCACATGTTCGACTAGCCTTCTGACCAGTTGGTCAATTTACCCTAGGAGCGATTTGACCAAATGGTCAAGATGCAATTCCGTTCGGCATGACCAATTTATGGTCAATTAGCTTCAGAAGCAGACATGACCCTGGAAGAATGGCCGGATTCAAGGGATTTGGCGTGGTGCGGCATACGCCCGTCAAGGGCGGATTGAAGGCTGGAAGCGGACGTATTTCATGACACGTGTTGATGGGCAGGGTGTGGATTCTCAAAAAAACGGTGGCCTTAGCCGTATTCAGGAGCGAAACCGTTCGCTCATTCTGGATGCAGCCTTGAGTGAATTCTCAAAGAAGGGGTTTTCAGGCGCAACGGTCGAACGCATCGCCGCGGAAGCCGGCATGTCGAAGTCCAATCTTCTCTATTATTTTTCCACCAAGGAAGCGATCTACAAGGCGACGCTTGCGCATATCCTGGAGGTCTGGCTGGCGCCTTTGAAAATGCTGGATGCGGATGGCGAGCCTGCGCGGGAGCTGGCTGCCTATATCCGTCAGAAGATACAAATGTCGGCGGACTACCCGCAAGCCTCGCGGCTGTTCGCCAATGAGGTCATGCAGGGCGCTCCGCAGATCCTGCCGATACTCGAAGGCGATCTGAAGCGTCTCGTCGAAGAAAAGGCAAAGGTCATCGAGACGTGGATCGAGACCGGCAAAATGCAGCGCATCGAGCCTGTACATCTGATTTTCACGATCTGGGCGACAACCCAGCATTACGCCGATTTTTCCATACAGGTCAAAGCACTGACCGGCAGGGACCTGAGCGACCCGGTGTTTTTCGAAGAGACGGTCGCCTCTGTGACCGGACTTCTGCTCAACGGGATCGGTCTGACAGTTCCTCAAGACGGCGGCGCGTAGTCGTGGACGGTGATCCCGCAGACCCTCATTCCGCCACGCGCATCCCGGTGCTTGGAAAAGTCCACATCGCAAAAGAGGATATCACCGAGGATTTTATCCGGGCGTCCGGGCCTGGTGGGCAGAACGTCAACAAGGTCTCCACCGCCGTCCAGTTGCGGTTCAACCTTGCGGGCAACGAAACCCTGCCGGAAGACGTCAAGTCTCGCGCCGCGCGGATCGCCGGCAGCCGTCTTACCCAGCACGGCGAAATCATTCTTCAGGCCGACCGGTACAGAACCCGGGAGCGCAACCGCGAAGATGCACTCGAGCGGCTGCTGGAGTTGCTGCGCAAGGCGCTGGAAAGGCCGAAACCGCGCAAGGCGACCAAGCCGACGCTCGGATCGAAGAAACGGCGTCTGGATGCCAAGAAACAGCGCGGCCAGATCAAGAAAATGCGCGGGCGAGGGGCGAGATACGACGACTAGGTGATGGATCCACAAATGAGGCCGCAACGGTTTGAGGCGGCTTGCGTCTCGTCAAGGAGCGGAAGCGCAGGAAATGCGCTTAATTTTCAAACCTTTCGCAACGCGGAGGAGGCGCAAGCCGGTCAAATCCCAAGGACATGGAAATGGCTTCACCCCGTGGCGTCAGCTTGGCTGACCGGGCAGGAAGCCCGCTCTGCACACTCTTCCTGACGGGATTTCGCCATTTCGCATGCCATTTCAGTCTCATTTGTGGTCCATCACCTGGCAAAAAGGGTCCACGCACTTTTTCACCCATCAGGTCACGTCATGGAGTAACCCAGGACTGTTATTCGTGCCCAGATCCCCATTGTCGTCATGGCCGACGCGCCTGCCGTGAAGCCCGGGCCATTGACGTCCTGGCTGCTGAAGAGCGTGCCACCCATATTGACCGCTGTGATGCTGCACAGGCCATATCCGGCACCTGCACCTGCGCCTGCCGTGGTCAAACGGCCATAGCAGCCGTCGAGGTCGTTGGCGCTGAAAATGCGGTTGCAGTGAATGCGCGTATAGGAGTAATGCGCGGCTTCGCCGCCAAATTCGGGAAGGGAAATCGATCCGCCGCGGCCGCCAAAGCCGAGCCCGCCGCCGGCAAACCCGTAAAGCGCCGCATAATTGGCAGCGCGGCTGCGGAAAATGAACGTCCAGTAGCCTCCGGCAATGCCTGCGCCGACGCCGCCGTCCATGTAACCGGAGACTTCCCAATCGGATGCATTATGGCTCGCGCTCATGAGCGTGTTCTCGCGTTTCCTTTGGCCTCAAGCCCGCAAAGGCCGGGCATCAGCCTTACGTTGCCGTGATGCTAACATAAACGGGCAGCCACCAGTGGCCTGTGGTTTGGATCACAGTCAGGCGTTTTCCGTTTGAGCTTGCCGCATTGTCCGGTGCAGATCAGACGGATTTCCCCAAGCGCAAGGTAAAGACGCCGGCCAGAAACAGGCAGCTTGCCCCAGCACGATTGAGGACTTTTCGTGCCAATGGCCTGCGGAACCAGGACCTCAGTCCGTTGGCGCAATAGAGCCAGGCCAGACTGTTCAGGGCCGCAATCACCAGAAACGTGGAAACGAGAATGGCGAACTGTTCGAAAACGGGGCCGGAGGTGCTGACAAACTGTGGGACGAACGCAATGTAGAACGCAGGTCCCTTGGGATTGAGAACGCTGATCAGGAATGACTGCCAGAACATCGACCCGAGTGATTTTCGCACCGGTATTCGATCGCTCGAAACTTGATCCGTTGGCGCTGTCCATAACCCATAGGCCAGCCAGATCAGGTAAATCGCCCCGGCGGCCTTGAGAAGCGTGAACAGGAATGCGGACGCCGCCAGGACCGCACCAGCACCCAAAAGCGAAACAGACATTGCGACAAACGCACCAAAGACCACGCCCGGTACGGTCGCGAGCCCGGACCGTTTGCCGTCCGTGATTGCATAGTTGACCGTCAGGACGATATTGGGGCCCGGGATCAACACCACAACGAAGCTCGCCACTACAAATGCGATCCATGTTTCGTAGGTCATTTTGTTCCTCAGGTTCCGGGTCCGCCAACCAAACGCGAAGTCGGCTGATCAGGAAAGAGGAAACGCGATGCCGACCTATACCTGCAACAATAAACTGAGCGAGGTTCCCTTGCCCGCCAGTCTACCTCTTGCACTTGGCAGCCTTCTCCTTCTTCACGGCATTGCAAGGGGCTGGAAAGCAAGTGATTAAAAGTCACGAAGGTGATTGGCTGAGCCACTTGAACCAACAGCATCCCGACGATGAGAGGCATGTCGTCGGCCTTGGATGCGGGGTTTTGCTGTACACGCCGGGGCGGCACAGCAAAAGCCTGATCTGTTAGCCCAAAATTGGAGCGTGACGCTCTTGATGCGACATCTCACATGTTCGGCATACGGCGAACGGGCAGCTCCTTGACAACACGCATAGCTCGGTTTGTTCCATGTTCAACGAAAGCAACGACCGCTATGGGGACGTCCGAATTGAGCCAAAGCGTCGTCGGGATGCTTCGATCTTGTCTTTAGAGCGCATGGTCGCGCTTAGGCTGGCGCTTTGTCCGGTGTCAGGATTGTCATACCAATTCTGTTGGCCACGGCCATGATCGCGGGAATGTCCGGTGGACCATCAGGCGTTGGAACTTCTGACGTTCCGTCCGGCATGGCTTCGCCGGCCTCCGTGTAAAAAGTGTCGTGCATTTCGCCCGGCGCATTTATGCACAAAAGGCGTCCCGCCGACTGCCCGGTACAGGTAAAAGCGTGGACGGCTCCGTCAGGCACTTTTACAAATTCACCGGCGCTGACGCGCTTGGTTTCTCCGTTCACCAGGAACTCAAACTCTCCGTCGAGTACGAAGAAGCTTTCATCTTCACCAGCGTGGTGATTGGGCGGTGCGCCGGCACCAGGTGCCGTTTTGATTTCGATAATTGTGCACTTGTTTCCGGTTTCTTCCGGAAACGCATGGAACGTCAGGAGATTTCCAAGAAGGTGATAAACGCGGGGGCGAGACTGCTCCATGCTGATGGCTCCTTCATTTTCAAGTTATTTTCGTTTATAATACATAAATCTCTTAATGAGACAAGTGTATCATATTGGAATCGAAAAAGTGGCACCGAGAACCAATCAGAAAAACAGGACCAGAGAAGCACTCCTCATCGCCGCGCGCGAGCTAATGTCGGAGGGGAGTGAGGTCACGCTTGCCAAAGTTGCGGATCGCGCCAAAACCAGTCGGGCAACGGTTTATAGATATTTCTCAGACCCTGGAATCCTGGCGTTGGATGCAACACTTGACGTCCAGGTTGCGCCCACATCACAGCTTCTGGAAGGACTTGACGACGTTCGAAGCCGGGTACACAAAGTCGCGCAGTATTACCTGGATTTCTCGCGGGATCATGAAGCTTACTTCCGGCAGTTTTTGGCGGAGTCCTTGAAGGCGGCGTTGGAAGCAGGACAAGCCAAAAGACGAGGAGCTCGCCGGGTGGCAGCGTTTGGCGAAGCGTTGAAGCCAGTCCGAAATGGTATGGAACCTCAGGAGTATGAGGACTTGACGCGGCGCTTGGCCATGACAACAGGCATGGAGCAGTTCATCATTCTGGAGGACATTCTGGGAGTGGATCGGTCTGAGGGTGACCGTCTTCTCTCAGGCCTCGTCGACGCATTGCTGGATCGATACTTGCTGCCTGCCTAAATCGCATTCGGCGATGGGGACAGAAAACAGATGCACGAGCTGATTCGACCCGGGCGCGTCTTTTTCAACTCCGATGCCAAGCTGCACATATTCGAACAAGAACCGATTTGCACTGTTCCAACGCTGTGATGTGTCGATGCCGTATTGAATAGAACGATTGCGTTCTTCGTTGAAGAAACCGGACGCGACGCCTTCAATCAGCGGGACGTCCAATTCGAACAAAAGACGGTCGAGGCAGTCATCGCCAATTTGGCGTTCGGCAGATCGATAAAGGGCATCGATCGCGGACAGATGCTTTCTCAATGTTCCGGATTTCAGATCCGCTCCGAAATGTGACACCCAGACTGCGGCCCAATATCATGAAAGACCTGTTTCATCGTTCAGGCAAACGATGTCAGTGAGACGAACCGAGAGGTCTCTGGTTTTGAGGGCGCTCACTGTCATGACCGGAATCGTGCGATGCCGCATCATTATGTTCAAGCCTAAACTCCGATTGGTTGAATCCCTTTACGGAGATTTGGTGCACGAGACACTGCCAAGAGGTGGACCGATGCGCACCAGACCTCAAACAATGCCTTTTTCGCATAATCAATATTATGGAATATATTTAGATAGTGAAACAGCGCGAGATTTCAGGCCTTTGGCTCCGGGTCGCACCGCGCTTCGTTTCTCTGTGTCACGATACGTCGTCATCCGATGCATCAATGATCCGCAACGCAATGTCGAACGAAAAGCCCGCGCGGCACATGGCGGCCAGATCTCTTTCCCGGCGCGCCGATCTGTCCGCCGCTTTCCGGAACGGACCAAGCCTGCGCCGCCGCGCGTAGACGCCGGCAACCGTTTCCTCAGATACGGTGCCGCCATCCAATGCAGATTGGATCGTTTCGCGATCAACACCTTTTTGCGCCAGCCGGGCTTCGATCTTGCGGCTCGATCCGCCACGGCGCCGAAGGCTCGCCGTCTTTGTCTCCGCATAGACCCGATCATCGACTAGGCCGGCGCCGGTGCATTTTTCAACAACGGCATCAATGATTTCAGCATAATCTGCCGGATCGCGGCCGTGATGGCGGCACGCTTTCAGAACGCGCCGTTCCAGCACCTTGCGCAGGTTGTGCTCCGACGAACTGTAGCGGTCCAAGTAGTGAACGGCCGACCTTGTCAGTCGTTCGATTGTCGGCAGTTTGGGGATCTTAGGAGCCGCCATGTCTCAACAGGCCGGTGTCAGCTTCAAGCTTGGTCAGATCGATCTGCAGCCCGTCATGTGCCGGCCGGATGGTGTCCGGCAGCTCGCGGCTCAGCTCCGCATAGTCCAGATCGCAATGAAGGTTCGTGAAAACAGCTGTTTTCGGCCGGATCCGTTCCGTCCATTCAAGCGAATCTTCCAGGCAGAAGTGGCTTGGATGTGGTGCTCGGCGAAGGCAGTCCAGGATTAGAATATCCAATTTCTTCAGTATATTGAGAGAGTTTTCTGATATAGAGGATACATCTGGAATATAGGCTGCATTTTCAATTCTGTAGCCAAGCGCATCAATGTCACCATGCCTGACTGTAAGTGGTTCAAACGTCAGCGTGCCACCGTCTCCGACAATCTCGATCGGCGTGCCATGTTCAACTGGATGGTGCTCGAGGATCGGCGGATAATTCGAGCCTTCCGGCTTTTCAAAACAGTAGCGGAACGCTTCCAGGGCGCGCTCGTGTGTGTCCTTGTCCATATAGACCGGCGTCCGGTGACGGCTGAGGAGCCAGAAGGCGCGCAGATCGTCAATTCCGTGCAGATGGTCGGCATGCGCATGTGTATAGAGCACCGCGTCAAGGTGGCTCACATTCGCCGTCAGCATCTGTTCCCTGAGATCCGGGCCAGTGTCGATCAGAACCGTCGTACAGCCGTATTCGCCGCGTTTTTCAACCAGAAGCGAACAGCGCAGCCGGCGGTTTCGCGGCTCGTTCGGATCGCAGTCACCCCAGTCATTGCCGATACGCGGCACGCCTGCGGAAGATCCGCATCCGAGGATCGTCAGCCGGACACTCATTGCTGCGCTGTCCCGCCGAACCCGTCCGGCCTTGGAACCTTTTGGAACAGGCGGAAAAAGTTTTCGGTCGTCTGTCGGGCCATCTCTTCTTCGGAAACCCCGCGCGTTTCGGCGAGAACGGCAGCCGTCATGGCCGTATAGGCGGGCTCGTTGCGTTTGCCGCGCCGTGCCTGCGGAGCGAGATATGGTGCATCCGTCTCGACCAGGAGCCTGTCGGCCGGAAGCTCGCGCGCGATTGCGCGCAGGTCCTCGGACTTCTTGAAGGTCAGGATGCCGGAGAAAGAGACGTAAAGACCAAGTTCGATCCCGGTGAGGGCCAGATCCCGTCCGGACGAGAAACAGTGCAGCAGGGCGGGGAAGGCCCCCTTCCCCATTTCATCGCGCAAGATGGCGGCCATGTCGTCGTCTGCATCGCGCGCATGAATGACGAGCGGCAGGCCTGTCCGGCGCGCGGCCTCGATATGCGTGCGCAGGCCTTCAGCCTGTGCGTCGCGGGGTGCCTTGTCGTAGAAATAGTCGAGGCCGGCTTCACCGATCGCAACGACCTTCGGATGTGCTGCCAGGGACACGATCTCTTCAACAGGGATACCCCGTTCGACGCCGGCATTGTGAGGATGCGTACCGACGGAACAGTAGACTTCGTCGTAGGTCTCCGCGATTGCCCGGATCCGGTCGAACTTGCGGATATGGGTGCAGATCGTCACCATCAGATCGACGCCGGCTGCATGCGCCCGGGAGACCAGGTCGTCCCGTTCGTCGTCGAAATCGGGAAAATCGAGGTGGCAGTGACTGTCGACAAGCATGAAAGTTCCTGGAGTCGGTGATATTCGGCGCGCCTTGATAGCCGGAAACCGTCTATTTCCCAAGGGCGGTTTCGCTCAGGCCGCCCGCAGGGCAAAGAAAAAATCGAGCACGACCTGTTTCCGGTCGAGATTGAGAGCATCCGCATCCCGGATTGCGGTGTTGGTCTTTTCCCAAAGTGCCACGTGGCGATAGGCCGACTGCACACCGGCCTGCATGTCCTGCCGCATGCGTTCATGACACAGGCGCTCGAGAACGTGCTGGAAGTTCAGCCAGTTATCGTTCTGACCGCGTGCAGCAACGAGATCCGCGAGCGCATGAACCGCAGAAAGGTCCAGTTGCGCGGCATTGTCGGCGAGACGCCGGAGGCCTTTTGCGATAGCAAGGCCGTCGCCGGATAGCAGCGATATCGCCGAGCGCAGGCTCCCGTCGGCCGTCGTCGCGAGTTCGGCCAGGTCGTCGCTCCCGGGCAACTCATCCACACCAAGGACCTGCAGTCCTCCGGCAATTTCAGCCGGCGTGAGTCCATCCATGCCAAGTCTGCGGCATCTGGACCGTATGGTCGGCAACAGGCGTCCCGGTGCGTGGCTCAGGACGAGAAAGAGACAACGCTCCGGCGGCTCTTCCAGAATCTTGAGAAGCGCATTGGCGGAACTTGCATTCATGTCGTCGGCCGCGTCGACAATGCAGATGCGCCATGCCTTCGCAGACGCCGTTGTGCCGAAAAAGGAGACGGTGCGGCGGACCTCGTCCACCGGCAGATCGGACTTGAAGCGTTTCGATTTTTCGTCCCAGGGCCTGCGCAGGTGCAGGATGTTCGGGTGACCGCCGGCTGCCACCTGCCTGAGCACCGGGTGATCATCGGCGAGCGAGAGATCCGTCGCAGCAGACACCCCGGGACCAAAGCGGTCAGGATTGGCGACGATGAACTTCGCGAAGCGGAACGCGAGGGTGGCCTTGCCGATGCCCTTGGCGCCGCCGAGGATCCAGGCATGATGCAGGCGCTCCGAACGGTAGGCGTCCAGTAGCGCTTGTTCGCTCGTGCGATGCCCGATGAGACGTGTCTGCTCATTTGGCAGCGGGTAACCCGGCAATGCGTCGACTTCCGGGATTTCGACAGGCTCGTTCCGCCGCACCATCAGAACGGTCTCTCCACGGTCACCGCGTCGTCCAGATCGATGTCGAATTCCTCCGGAAACGTGCTCAAGACGGCCTTTCGGACCTCACGCTCGACAAAGTCTTCGTCGCGCGAGCCATCAACGATCGTAAACCTGTAGGCTTCATCCAGCGCCAGCTGCAGGAACATTTTGCGGCGCCTTTCATGGACCGCGACGGCCTCATCCTCGAAACGGTCGGGCCCGCCGCTGTCGTCGGTCTCGGATCGCTTGGCGACGCGGCTCAGGCCGATCTTCGGCGGAACATCAATCAGCAGAGTCATGTCGGGACGCAGGCCTGCAACGGCCGCAAGTTCCAGCAGCTTGAGATACTCCTGCTCAACGCCTGCTTCGCCCTGATAAACGCGTGTGGAGTCCGAATATCTGTCACACAGCACCCAAGCGCCCCTCTCAAGTGCGGGCTTGATCGTTGCATCGACATGATCCGCGCGCGCCGCGGCGAACAGCATGGCTTCAGCGTGAGGGCCCTGGTCCTTCGCACCGCCGGAGAGCAACAGCGACCGGATCTTTTCCGCGCCCGGCGATCCGCCCGGTTCGCGGGTGACGACCACAGACTTGCCGCTGCTTTCCAGAAATGCCTTGAGGCGGGCGATCTGTGTCGATTTACCCGCCCCCTCTCCGCCTTCGAAGGTAATGAAATGTCCTGACAAGCTCTTCCCGTCTCCTTCAGGCCGGCTTTTGCGTTGCACCGTCCTGTTCAACAACTGTTACCCGGCATTTGCGCTGCTTTCAAACGGGGAAATGCCGTCTGCACCTAGTCACCTGAATCTGAAGTTCGACTCATTTAGCAGCGGGCCTCGAACGAACTTCAGATTCAAGAAGGTGACTAGCCAGTCTATGTTTCTATTGCGGTTACCGAATTTGAAGTTCGCCTCGGAGACTGCTGGAGCAATGATGCGAACTTCAAATTCACCGCACTGGTCACCTGAATCTGAAGTTCGACTCATTTTGCAGCGGGCCTCGAACGAACTTCAGATTCAAGAAGGTGAC
>JBCDEN010000624.1:0-2999 GCA_039179715.1 Pseudomonadota bacterium | reverse complement strand
CCCGAAGCGGCATCCGCTACAAGCGTTTCCTGCAAGGGCTTGCCGGTATCGAGCGTTTCCAGAATGGACAGCTCACGGTTTTTCTCTCTCAGGATGTCGGCGGTCCGGCGCAGCACGCGCCCGCGATCCGCCGGTGGCGTGTTCGCCCAGATCTTCTGGCCCTCCTTGGCGGCCGAGACCGCGGCCTCGACAACGGCATCGTCTGCCGGTGTGATGCGGGCAATCACCTCGCCGGTTGCGGGATAGACGCTGTCGAACGGGGTTCCCGACCTGCTTTCCAGATAGGAGCCGCCGACAAAGTGTGAGGCATTTGGTTGGGCGCGCATTGAAATGCTCCTGCAAAGGGCTGTAACCGGCGTCCCGGTCAGAATTCAGCGTTGACTGTTTTCCCAGTCCGGGTGGATCCAGGGTTGTTGATTGGAAGCGGGAAGCGGATCCTTGCCAAGGATATGGTCGGACGCCTTCTCGCCCACCATGATCGACGGTCCGTTCAGGTTCCCGTTTGTGATCAGCGGAAAGATGGAGCTGTCGGCAACGCGCAATCCGTCGACGCCGATCACACGGCATTCAGGGTCAACCACGGCAAGCGGATCGTCCGTTGCCCCCATGCGGCACGTCCCGCACGGATGGTA
Source organism: Pseudomonadota bacterium (assembly GCA_039179715.1). GTDB lineage: Bacteria > Pseudomonadota > Alphaproteobacteria > Rhizobiales > Stappiaceae > Roseibium. The sequence continues at coordinate 2,367 of JBCDEN010000624.1, read as the reverse complement.
CGCGCTTTCCACATGTTCGCGAATGAAATCGTTGAGCTGCTCGTCGCTCTGCACGGTATCGCCAGGCTGGATCTCCTTGCCGCGATAATCGGCAAACGCCTCCTGGCCGAAAATCTCACGTGTCAGCCTGATACAGGTCCGGAAGTCCTCCCAGTCCTCGTCATGCGACATGTAGTTGAACAGGATGGAAGGTTTCGCCTTCGGATCGGAAGACGTCAGGGAGACCCGTCCGCGCGATTTTGATCGCATCGGTCCGACATGGGCCTGGAAACCGTGTCCCTCCGCAGCCGCCTGTCCGTCATAACGAACCGCAAACGGCAGGAAGTGATACTGGACATCGGGATATTTGACCCCGGCCTTCGTGCGGATGAAGGCACAGCTCTCGAATTGGTTGGACGCGCCGAGGCCATTCTTGAAGAACAGCCACTGCGCGCCGATCAGTGCCTTGGAAAAGAGGTTCCAGTGTTTGTAGAGCGTAATCGGCTGTGTGCAGGCCTGCTGGATATAAAGCTCCAGATGATCCTGCAGATTGGCGCCGACGCCAGGCCGGTCGGAAACGACGTCGATACCGAGTTCTGACAGCTGGTCCGCCGGGCCGATGCCCGACAGCATCAGGATCTTTGGCGAATTGATCGACGAGGCAGCCAGGATGACCTCGCGCGTTGCCCTGACTTCCCGGACTTCGCCGCCTGTCTCGAACTCGACGCCGACGGCACGGTTGTTCTCGATCATGACCTTGCGGACGAGGGCACCCTTGATGAGATCCAGGTTGCCGCGTTTGAGCGCCGGTTTCAGATAGGCGTTGGCGGCGGACCAGCGACGGCCATTGTGAACCGTCATTTCCATGTCGCCGAAGCCTTCCTGCCTTTCACCGTTATAGTCTTCCGTGACCCCATAGCCTGCCTGCCGGCCGGCGTCGCGAAAGGCGTGGAACAAGGGGTTCCACTTGGTGCCGCGCTTGACATGCAGCGGCCCATCCGTGCCGCGCCACCCGGCCTGTCCTTGCGGGTTCTGTTCCATGCGCTTGTAATAGGGCAGCACGTGCCGGTAACCCCAGCCGCTTGCGCCCATCTCTTCCCAGGTATCGAAATCACAGGCGTGGCCGCGCACGTAGACCATGCCGTTGATCGAAGACGACCCGCCGATCACCTTGCCGCGCGGGGTCGCGAGGCGGCGGCCGCCAAGATGCGGTTCTGGTTCGCTCTCGTAACCCCAGTCATAGATCGGCATGTTCATGGGATAGGAAAGTGCGGCCGGCATCTGGATCAGCGGCCCGACATCCGTGCCGCCGAATTCCAGCACGACAACCCGGTTGTTCGGGTCTTCGGAGAGCCGGCTTGCCATTGCACAGCCTGCCGAACCGGCCCCTACAATGATGAAATCAAACGTGTCGGTCATCGAGAAGCTCCGGCTCAGTGGTCCTTGCTGCGGCCCGCGTGAGCGGCAATCTGGTTTTCAACATAGTCCTCGACCATCGCGATGGCCGCCTGACGGTCGGTCTGCGCGTCGCTCAGCGCCTGGCGGATCCAGACGCCGTCGATCATCGATGCGGTTCCCTCTGCGATCCGGCGCGCTTCGTCTTTCGGCAGGAAGAATCGCAGATTGTAGGTCAGGTTGGATGCAAGCCTTGCAGCATAGATCCGCAACAGGCGGCTGTTGCTTTCGGTGGTTCTGGACTGGACATAAAAGGCAAGCCAGGCGGCGATCACCGCCGGCTGGAATTGATCGACGGCGAAGTTACCCGCGATGATGGCGGAGATGCGCTCGCGCGGGGTCCCGGCTTTGGCGAGGCTCTCGCGAATGGCGCGCCCGAGCTCGGTCAGCAGGTGCCGCATGGTAGCGGCAAGCAATTGATCTTTCGAGCCGAAATAGTGATGCACGAGACCGCCGGAAACGCCCGCGCGCTTGGCGATCTGCGCCATCGTCACGTCGCTGTAACCGCGTTCATGTATCGCGTCCACGGTGGCATCGATGAGGCTCCGCCGCCGCTGTGCTTCCATTCCGACTTTGGGCATCCTGATCTCCGGATTTTTCTGATTCTTATTTTTAATTGATCAATCAATCAATGAAAACTTGCAAAATATCGCTACGGATGCTTGGATTGCGGCGGGACAGGGGTTGGCAGAATGATCGGGCACACTTCAGACTGCGCCCTTGAGATCTGGAGGTTGCAGTTCGCGCGCCAAAGTGCGGCTACGCTCCCTGCACAAACAGTAATTTGCTTTCCAAAGGAGGTATACTCATGAACATTGCAGCGAAACTCGCTGGAGGCCTTGCATTGGCTGTCATGCTGTCCGGTACGGCGATGGCCAGCGAACCGGAGGCCTGCAAGACGGTGCGTTTCTCGGATGTCGGCTGGACGGACAT
>JBCDEN010000848.1:0-1634 GCA_039179715.1 Pseudomonadota bacterium | reverse complement strand
CATTTCTGCACACGCATCCGCAAGCGCGCGTGTTCGAATACGGTTCGGGTGCAAGCACGGTCTGGCTCAGCAAACGGGCGGGCGAGGTCAAGAGCGTTGAGCACGACAAGTCCTGGTATGCGCTGGTCAGCGAACGTCTGAGCCGTGCAAATCCCGGTGAAAACAACAACTACACGCTCATCGAGGCCGACACGGCGGTTCCAGACACCGATCCCGTCTATCTGTCGGAAAAGTCCGGCTATGCCGGTCTCTCTTTTGAGACCTATGCCAGGGCAATCCTGCACGAGGACGGACTGTTCGATGTGATCGTGATCGACGGACGTGCGCGCGGTGCCTGTTTGCGTCACGCCGTCCAGAAACTGTCCGCCGACGGCATCATCGTCTTCGACAACTCCAGGCGGCAACGCTATCAGGAAGCCATGGCGACGTGCGGACTTCAGGCCCGGGTCTACCGGGGCCTGACACCGTCTCTCCCCTATTCCGAGGAAACGACCATCCTCAAAAGGCTGCCCGGTCATCTGAAGGAGTGAACACAGCGTGGACGTTCGGATGAAAGATGTTGCTGTCTGGGGCGGCCGCTTCATTCTTCTGGTCGCGCTTGTCTTTGTCGCCTTCGAGATACGGCGGCACTGGAGCGGCATCTCCGGCTGGCGGCCCAGCGCAAGCCAGCTGACACTGATCCTGTCCCTTTCGGTTCCCTACGCTTTTTCCCTTTTGCTGCTGGCCGAAGGCTGGCACCGCATCGTCAATCTCTTCGCCGCCGAGCCCCGAGCACGGACCTTTCCGTCCTTCTGTGTCACGCAGGTCGCCAAATATCTGCCCGGCAACGTCGCGCATCTGATCGGTAGGGGCCTTTATCTGCGCGGCAATGCCGTCAGCGACGGCGGGATCGTCAAGGCAACATTGCTCGAACTGGCCGTCATCCCGCTCGGAGCTGCGGTGATCATTGTGGGCATGGGGGCGCTTGGGCTTTTGTCTGACCTTCTCCCCTGGTTCCCGGATGTCGGGTGGTATGGCACGGCCCTGGTGATCTGTATCGCCATAGGATGTGCGCTTCTCCTCCCGCTGCGCGGTCAGGTCATCAAGGGACGGCAAATCGCAAAGGTTCTGCCCGCCATTGGCCTTGCAGCGGTTTTCATGCTCTGTCTGGGCGGCACCTTCGCCGCCGTTTTCAACCTTCTGTCGGAGGCACCGGTCGCCGTGCTGGCGGGAGCCGGCATCATCGCCTGGCTTGTCGGCTACCTGACCCCCGGAGCCCCCGGCGGCATTGGCACACGCGAGGCGGCCCTGATCGCACTGCTGTCGTATCTGAACCAGGAAGACACCGTTCTGATCGCGACCGCCCTTTTCCGTGTCGTGACAACGCTCGGCGATGTGCTGCTGTTTCTGGGAAGCTGGCTGAACGTGCCGCGCGGAGCCTCGGCCGGCGGGACCCCCAACAACTGAAAAGGGCGGCCCGTGCCGCCCTTCCATGCCTCAAGCCGATTGAGCCGCAGGCTACTTCAGATTGCCGCAGAAACGCTGGATGCGCTGACACGCTTCTTCCAGCGCTTCAGTCGAGGTCGCATAGGAAATGCGGAAATTCGGACCCAGGCCAAAGGCCGACCCATGCACAACGGCAACGCCTTCCGTTT
>JBCDEN010000347.1:0-5137 GCA_039179715.1 Pseudomonadota bacterium | reverse complement strand
GGCGGACGGTCGCCAGCACGCCCGCGGCCTGCTCGCCGCCCATGACGGAGATGCGCGAATTCGGCCATGTCCACATGAAGCGGGGCGAATAGGCCCGGCCGCACATGCCGTAATTGCCCGCGCCAAACGATCCGCCGACGAGCATCGTGATCTTGGGAACCGAGGTGGTGGCGACCGCCGTGACCAGCTTTGCCCCGTCCTTGGCGATGCCGCCGCTTTCGTATTTCTGCCCGACCATGAAACCGGTGATGTTCTGCAGAAACACCAGCGGCACCTTGCGCTGGGAGCAGAGCTCGACAAAATGTGCACCCTTGACCGCACTTTCGGAAAAGAGCACGCCGTTATTGGCGACAATGCCGACCGGCATGCCGTGAATATGTGCAAAGCCGCAGACGAGCGTGGTGCCGTAACGTGCCTTGAATTCATCGAAGCGCGATCCGTCGACCACGCGCGCGATCACTTCGCGAATGTCGTAGGGAGTCTTGAGATCGGCGGGAACCACACCCAGGATCTCTTCCGGGTCGTAAAGCGGATCCTCCGGGGTCTGCAGCGCCAGTGGATCCGACTTGGTCCGGTTCAGGCTGGCAACGGCACGGCGGGCGAGCGCAAGTGCATGGGCGTCGTCACGCGCCAGATGGTCGGCGACGCCCGATAGCCGCGTGTGAACGTCACCGCCGCCAAGATCCTCAGCCGTGACTTCCTCACCGGTCGCCGCCTTGACCAGCGGTGGACCGGCCAGGAAGATCGTGCCCTGGTTCTTGACGATAATGGTCTCATCGGACATGGCCGGGACATAGGCGCCGCCGGCCGTGCAACTGCCCATGACGACCGCGATCTGGGCGATGCCTTTCGCGGACATGTTGGCCTGATTGAAGAAGATGCGGCCGAAGTGATCCCTGTCGGGGAAGACCTCATCCTGGTTGGGCAGGTTGGCCCCCCCTGAATCCACGAGGTAGATGCAGGGAAGATTGTTTTCCGCCGCGATTTCCTGGGCGCGGAGATGTTTCTTGACGGACATCGGGTAGTAGGTGCCGCCCTTCACGGTCGCATCATTGGCGAGGATCATCACTTCCTGGCCTTCGACCCGGCCAATCCCTGCGATCATGCCGGCAGACGGTGCCGCGCCGTCATACATGTCATGCGCCGCGAGCATGCCGACTTCCAGGAACGGCGAGCCCGGATCAAGCAGCCGTGAAACGCGCTCCCTCGGCAGGATCTTGCCCCTGGAAACGTGGCGCTGGCGCGCGGTTTCGCCGCCTCCGTCAAGGGCCGTTCTTGCCGCTGTTCTGACGGTTTCCATGGCTGCCTCATGCGCGGTCCTGTTTGCGTCGAAGTCACTGCTTTTCGGTGACAGGCTCGATTTCAGGATGCTCATGTCATCCGGTCTCCGTTTGGCGGTCTGTTCTTTCGGGAGAAACGGCTTTGCGCACCATGGTGAGATAAAGATCTTCGAGCTCGCCCTTGCCGATCCGGCCGCCTTCCCGGTACCAGGTCGGTATGCCGGTCAGCATCGCGATGATCGCCCGGGTGGCGACCCTGGCATTGTCTGCCCGGTAACGGCCGGCGGCGCACCCTTCCTCCAGGATCGATGTCAGGATGGCTTCGTAGCGGCGGCGCTCGGTTTCGATGGCCGCGAAATTGTCCGGCTCCAGATTGCGCAGCTCCATGTAGGAGATGAAGACTTCATCGGCGCGCTCCAGGTGATAGCCGATGTGAAAGCGGACGAAGCGCTCCAGCGGATCCATGTCGTGAGGAAACTCCGCCGCCTCCCATGCCGCCAGCAATTCGGACATGTGGCTCAGCATCAGGTCCTTGAGGATGTCCTGCTTGGTCGGGAAATGGTTGTAAAGCGCGCCGGGCCGGACCCCGACATCGGCCGCGATCTCGCGCATCGAGACGGCGGCATAGCCGGCATTTGCGAACCGCTTCAGCGCAGCCTTGCGCACGCGTTTCGCGGTTTCCAGGCCTTTCGGCCTGCTTGCTGTCTTTGCAGCATGTGTTGCCATCGCATCCTCCGTACCTGTTCAATAAATGAACGTTCATTCATTTACAAGAGAAGAATGCGGCTGTTGATGCATGTCAGAGACGTGCCGCCGCCGAACTGGTCAGACTGTCAAAAAACTTACATGCTTAGGCTGTTCACACTCTTCATGTGTTTCGACGATCGAGATGTTGCAAAGGACCGGTAGATGAGTGACGAAAGTGCGAAGAGCTGGGTTGAGGCCGAATGGGCGGATTCCCTCGATGAAGAACTTGAAATGGAGATTGACGACAACCTGATCGCCAGGGATCTTCAGTTCATCTCCAACAAGAAGCACCAGTCGACGATCGACCGGAATACTTATTTTCACGAACTGCTCCGATTGCAGGCCGAGCTGGTCAAGCTGCAGGACTGGGTCCAGCACAGCGGCGAGAAGATCGTCGTTGTGTTCGAAGGCCGCGATGCCGCCGGTAAGGGCGGTGTCATCAAACGCATCACCCAGCGCCTCAATCCGCGCGTCGCCCGCGTGGTCGCATTGCCGGCGCCGACCGAACGCGAGAAATCGCAGTGGTATTTCCAGCGCTACGTTCCGCACCTGCCGGCCGCAGGTGAAATCGTCATGTTCGACCGCTCCTGGTACAACAGGTCCGGCGTCGAGCGAGTCATGGGATTTGCAAGCGAGGAACAGGTCGAGCAGTTCTTTAACGACGTTCCGGAGTTCGAACGCATGATCGTCCGTTCGGGTGTCAGGCTGATCAAGTACTGGTTCTCAATTACGGACGAGGAGCAGCAACTGCGCTTCCTGATGCGCATTCACGATCCCCTCAAACAGTGGAAGCTTTCGCCGATGGATCTGGAATCCCGTGTCCGCTGGGAGGACTATACCAAGGCAAAGGAAGAGACCTTCGAACGGACCAACATTCCCGAAGCGCCGTGGTTCATCGTTGAGGGCAACGACAAGAAGCAGGCGCGGCTGAACTGCATCAGCCACCTGCTGTCGCAAATTCCCTATGAAGAGGTGCCGCACGATCCGATCAGTCTGCCGGAGCGCCGCTCCAATCCAGACTACGAACGCAAGGTCCTGCCGGAGCATCTCTACGTTCCCGAGAAATTCTGACGTAGATCCAGACGCTACGTTACTTTGATCAGTGTCACGGCCTTGCGGGCCGGGATTTTTTCGTGCCAACTGGCGATTGAAATTTTTGTTCGGAGAAAAACATAATGGACGGCAACAGGGTCCGCTGGGGGATTGTCTCGACAGCAAAGATCGGCAGGGAAAAGGTCATCCCCGGGATCAAGGCGTCCCAGACGGGGGTTGCTGCGGCGATTGCCTCCCGCGATCTGGAACGTGCGAAGCAGGTGGCATCGGAGCTCGGCATCGAGAAGGCGTACGGTTCCTATGAAGAGCTTTTTGCCGATCCGGATATCGATGCGATCTACAATCCGCTTCCCAACCACATGCATGTTCCGGTGACCGCTCAGGCCGTGGAGGCCGGAAAACATGTCTTGTGCGAAAAGCCGATGGCACTGAGCGCGGACGAAGCGGCCGCGCTTCTCGACCTGCCGAAAGACCGGCTTGTTGCCGAAGGTTTCATGGTCCGGGCGCATCCGCAGTGGATCCGGGCGCGCGACATCGTCCGCTCCGGCGAACTGGGCGAGCTGCATGCCATTCAGGGGTTTTTCAGTTTCTTCAATGCCGATCCCGACAACATCCGCAACAGGGCAGACATGGGCGGCGGATCACTCATGGATATCGGCTGCTACACCATGCTGGCCGGGCGCTACTTCTTCGAGGCCGAACCGGAACGTTTGGTCTCGCTGATTGACCGCGATCCGGACTTCGGAACGGACCGGATCACCAGCGCGTTGATGGATTTCGGTGCCGGGCGCCAGCTCTCCTTCACCGTCTCGACCCAGTTGACCCCGTTCCAGAGGCTGCAGCTGGTCGGATCGAAAAAGCGTCTTGAAATCCTGATCCCGTTCAACGCGCCGCAGGGCGAGGCCGTCGAGTTGCGGCTGGATGACGGGTCCAAACTGGGAGACGGTTCCCTCGCGCCCGAAACCATTGATCCGTGCGACCAGTATGCCGAACTGGCCGACGTTTTCGGCCGCGCGATCCTGGGCGAAAAAGTGCTCACCTACGGGGTCGAGGACGCCATTCAGAACATGAAGATCATCGATGCCATCTTTGCCTCCGCGGAGCGGGGCGCGTGGGTCGATGTGACGTAGGGCCTCGTCCGGCAGGGAATACCGGGGCAGTGCGGCTGACCGTTCGCCATTCGCAAGCGCAAGAAAAAAACCCCGCAGAGCGCGGGGTTTTTATCAGCAGGCAGGCGCGCTCCGTTTATTTGAGCGGGGCCAGAACCATGACCATCTGGCGGCCTTCCAGCTTGGGAGCGGATTCGACCTTTGCAATCTCGGAGGTTTCTTCGCGGACCTTGTTCAGGAGATTCATGCCCAGGTCCTGGTGCGCCATTTCGCGGCCGCGGAACCGAAGCGTAACCTTCACCTTGTCGCCGTCATTGAAGAAGCGCAGCATGTTCTTCATCTTCACGTCGTAGTCGTGCGTGTCGATGTTCGGACGCATCTTGATCTCCTTGATCTCGACGGTCTTCTGTTTCTTGCGGGCTTCAGCTGCCTTCTTCTGGGCCTGGTACTTGTACCGGCCATAATCCAGGATCTTGCAGACGGGGGGATTTGCGTTCGGCTGAATTTCAACGAGATCCAGACCTGCATCAAGGGCGATATCCATCGCTTCTTCGGTCGGTATGACGCCACGGTTGGCGCCTTCATGATCAATCAACTGGACTTCGCGAACGCGAATTTCTTGGTTTGTGCGCGGGCCTTCCTTTGTAGGAGGCGGGGCGCGGAACGGACGGCGAATGGTCGCTAACTCCTCTAACGTTTCAACTGAGCGCCAGGTTATGGCTCTTGTTCATACACAAAAAACCTCGGAACCTATGTACCAAGGTTTCTGCTGCATATGTCCTAGCGCTGTCACCTAGATTCCTGCGAAACAGGCAGGAAGTCAACCAAAATCGGCGATTTCTCCGGTCCCGCATGACTCTCGGACAGCCTCTGATGCATGTTTCTTGCCGCCGCTGCGCGTGGGGCGCTTGTTGTAATTCGCAAGGCGATGCCTCAAGTAAGTAACTT
>JBCDEN010000484.1:0-3891 GCA_039179715.1 Pseudomonadota bacterium | reverse complement strand
GCCTTCCACTTCGTCAAGGCGGGCGATGCACTCGATATCCAGTTCGACGACAAGACCGTGGCGACCGTTCACGGCATGGACGAGGAAGCGACCGCAGTTGAGTGGCTCAAGGTTGTTCAGGGCGCGGACAGTTTCCAGTTCGATCTGAAAGCGATCTACAACGAACCGGATCCCATGGACGACTTCAGCTTCGCCGTGGAAGAGGTCTCGGTCGGAACAGATACGCTTGCATCCGGCGATATCCTTGGCCTCCTGGCCGGTGCGGCTGAAACCCTGTCTGCCTTCGGCTCCGCCGAAAGCGACGCGGCCGCAGCCGACCTCGCCGCTGCCCAGGGACATGGTGCCAACGCCGTTGCCATGGCGATCCCGGAAACGGATTACATCTGAACCGCGTTGTCCGGATGGCAATGACCACATTGAAAGGGCGGCCGATCGGCCGCCCCGAAGCCTTTGAAAAAGCGGGAGCCGCGGTCAGCACATGCCGGGACTACAGGTCGCGCGGCTTGATGAACCGTTCCAGATGCCCGGTGCCCGACCCCAGTTCGGACCAATCCGTGATGTCGAAATCGATGACGGCAAGAGCAGCGGTCGGATATTTTTCCTCAAGGTCGGCAAGCGTTTCGGGCGCGCTCGTTCCAACGAGATCGAGCGCGGTGTCTTCCGTTGCCGGATTGTGGCCGATCACCATCAGGGTCTTCGCCCGGTGGCCGTGTTTGCGAATGATCGCGCCATATCCGTCTTCGCTCTTCCAGTAGAGATCGGAGATAAGCTCGATATGGACTTCCTGCGGCAGGCAGGGAAGGAGGCGGGCGAGCGTCTCGCGTGTTCTCTGGGAAGTGGAACACAGGATCACGCTTGGCTGCAGTTTTTGATCACGAAGATAGCGCGCCATCGTAACGGCAGCCGCCTTGCCTCGGGCATTCAGCGGCCGGTCAATATCGGCGAGCTCCGCGTCTCCCCAGTCGGACTTGGCGTGTCGTAGCAAAAGCAAGCGCATATCAGAGTTCCAGTTGGTCCCTGTCTCAATAGATGACTGGGGCCCCCTTATGCAATTGCAGCCTTCAGTTTTGCTGTGCAAGCACCTGTGTAAAGGCAGTGACCGCTGGCCCGACCTCATCTTGTTGTGTCGGCAGCGTGTAGGAAAGCCAGAGGGTGAAATCCGCTTCAGCTCCGGCAAAGTGCCAGAGGGTCTCGCACAGGCTGGTCGGAGTCCAGCTTCTTGTTCTGAAAGATATTCCGGTCGAAGCAGCGCCGCTGAGCTGCACTTCCTCAAAGCCGGCAGCCTTGTAATTGCGTGAAAAATTGATGGCTTCGCGGCGTCCCGTGTCCTGTACGTGCTGACGCAACACGGCGGTCATACCGTCCCTGCCTGTATAGATGCAGCCGGCCAGGCTGTTCGCTCCGCCTTCAAGCACCTTGATCCGGAAAAACGGTCCGATCTGATCGGGACAGCGCAGCCCCATGAAGTGTCGCAGGCCACCGACATCACTTTGCCAGCCGGCTTCCTTTTCAGGGGGGACCTGAGCACCTGCGGGCGCGACTGCGATACCGGCGGCCAGCGGCACACCTATGCAGCCCCACAAGAGCAGTCCGGCAATGCAATGTCTCAATGCGCCCTCCAGGCCGTCAGGTGCGCTCGCGGCGGGACATGAAGGCGAGACGTTCAAACAGATGGACATCCTGCTCGTTCTTCAAAAGAGCGCCGTGCAACGGAGGTATCAGTTTGCTGCCATCTTGTTGACGAAGGGTTTCCGGATCGATGTCTTCATTCAGCAGAAGCTTGATCCAGTCGATCAGCTCCGAAGTCGAAGGCTTTTTCTTGAGCCCGGGAACGTCCCTGACATCGAAAAACAGCCTGAGCGCCTCCGACAGCAGGCGTTGCTTGATGCCGGGGAAGTGAACCTCGACGATCTCCGCCATGGTGTCTGCCTCCGGGAACTTGATAAAGTGGAAAAAACAGCGTCTCAAAAAGGCATCCGGCAGGTCCTTTTCATTGTTCGACGTGATGATCACCACCGGTCGCTGTCTTGCCTGGACCGACTGCCCGGTCTCATATACGTGGAATTCCATGCGATCGAGTTCGAGCAGAAGGTCGTTCGGGAACTCGATATCCGCCTTGTCGATCTCGTCGATGAGAAGAACGGGTCTTTCCTTTGCCTCAAAAGCTTCCCAGAGCTTTCCCTTGCGGATGTAATTGTTGATGTCCTTGACACGCTCGTCGCCGAGCTGGCTGTCGCGCAGACGCGACACGGCATCGTATTCGTAAAGCCCCTGTTGCGCCTTCGTGGTGGATTTCACGTGCCATTCGATCAGCCGGGCCCCGAGAGCCGACGCCACCTGTTCCGCAAGCACGGTTTTTCCCGTGCCCGGTTCTCCCTTTACCAGCAGGGGCCGTTCCAGAGCCACGGCCGCGTTGACCGCGACGCGCAAATCCTCCGTTGCGATGTAATCTTCAGTTCCTTCAAAGCGCATTTTGCCGTCCGTTGTTCAACTCCTGGCCGGAAACTGGCAGGCCCGGCGTCAGGAAGCAAGCCCGCAAACGGGTGTCCGGCGAAAACGGCCGGGCGGGACAGTCTTGCCCAGCTGGCCGGAAGATTTTGCCCGGCAAGCGTGTGCCAACGGACGATCAGGCATGAGGAAATGAATCCGGAAATTTGCTCAAGTATATGAAAAAAATACGTAAATTGATTTCTTATGCAAACTGGCACGTCCTTTGCAGATAGCGTGTGACTGTGGGCGGAAGTCCACTCGAGCAATGCCCGATCTATAAAGAGGATGCATCATGGGTATTTATGGGGCTATCAACTCAGCTGTTTCCGGTCTGACGGCGCAAGCGATCGCACTGGAGAATATCTCCGGTAACGTCGCCAACTCGCAGACCACCGGCTACAAGCGGCTGGATACAACTTTTTCCGATCTGGTTTCCGGCGGTGGGGCGACCCAGGGGGCGCAGGTTGCCGGGACGACCTACGCAACGTCGCGGGCCACGAACACGATCCAGGGCGATATCACGCAGGTGGATGTGGACACGTATATGGCCATCAACGGCGAGGGCTATTTCGTGGTCACGCAGGCAGCCGATGTTGTCGACGGATCGACGACATTTGCCGATGAGACCTTCTATACCCGCGCGGGTGACTTCGAGCGCGATCAGGACGGCTATCTTGTCAACAGCGCCGGTTACTACCTGCAAGGTTTCCCGCTGGATGCGGTGACGGGCAATCCGGTCGGTGACGACCCGACCGTGATCCAGATCGACAACCAGCCGCTTGCGGCGTCTGCAACGACCCAGGTCGACTACCAGGCGAACCTGCCGCGTATTCCCAATACCAATGACTATGACGGTTCCACGGCATCAACGGCGCTGCTGGCTTCGTCCGTGGGCACGGGTGATGTTGCTGTGGCCAACGAGACGGATTTCCTGAACAGTTCGATTTCCGGCGGTTCGATCACGATCTACAACCAGAACGGCACGGCCATGAATGTCGAGGTCCGGTATGCTAAAACGGCAAATGCGGATGCCGGGCCACCTGTGGTGAACGACACCTGGACGATGTATATCGGCTCCGGTGGCGACGCGACGACCGCCTATTACGATGTTGGCGATGTCGAATTCGACAGCACCGGTACGCTGACCAACATGACCGCAGGTTCGATCGGTACGGTCAATGGCACGAGCGATGGATTTGACATCGCGACGCTGACCATCGCCGGGACGGATGCCACGGGTGTCGGGGTTTCCTTTGCCAATGCCGGACTGACCCAGTTCTCCCTGACCCAGTATTCCGATCCGGATGGGGCTGCCAGCTCCGTGTCCCTGGATCAGGATGGCTATCCGGCGGGTGAACTGACGGGTGTTGCCGTCGATGAATCGGGCAGGGTGATTGCGAG
>JBCDEN010000293.1:0-5792 GCA_039179715.1 Pseudomonadota bacterium | reverse complement strand
GTACGATCTCTTCCGGGACTATCTGCAGGAGCGTCACGAAGATGGTGGCATGACGGAGATGAGCGTGCTCGACTACGCGATGATGGTCGAGGACACGCATGTTGAAACTCTGGTCCTTGAATACCGGCAGCGCGGGCCGGACAGCTTCGTCACCGGAGCCGGCGAAGGCCCGCTGCTTGGCGTCGCCTTGAGCGATCAGCTCTCCGACGGATTGTCGATGGTGTACTCGTTTTACGATCCCAGCTACACCGAAACAGCGCTCGGCACCTACATGATCCTCGACCATATCGAGCGCGCCCGCAAGATGCGGCTTCCTTACGTCTATCTCGGATACTGGGTCGAGGGCTCGGCGAAGATGGCCTACAAGGCCCGGTTCAAGCCGCAGGAGCATCTGGGCCCGAACGGCTGGACCGTGGTCGAAACGGACGCGGCGGAAAAGGGTTGAAGCCGCCGCGCCGGAACCGGAGGCCGCGCGCAAATCGCGGGGCCTAGGGTACGGCCTCATAAAAGAAGTCAATTTGGTTTGGATCGTTTTGACCAACTGTGAGAAGCGAAAGCGCAGGAAATGTGGTTCATTTTCAAGCCTTTCGCGACGTGGCAGATGGCCAAAACGGCCAAATCCGAAGGACGGCAAAATGGCTGTACCTCGCAGCGTCACCGCGCTTGACCGGCCAAAAAGCCCGCTCTGCACACGCTTCCTCCCGAGATTTTGCCATTTCTGCCGCCAAATCGGCTTTATTTATGGGGCCGTACCCTAGTGGTTCCGAGCAGAGTGTTACGGCGAAATGTGCTGCCTGATCCTGTCAAACACGGAGCGGAACATGTCTTCGGTCAAACGGCCTGTATTCGTGTTGTAGCGCGAACAGTGATAGCTATCGAACAATGACATGTCGTGCCCCGGCAGGTCGTGTTCCGCGCAATGGGCAAACGGAAACGCAGCACGGCGCAAGTCCAGAGCCGTCAGAAACGTTTCGTGCGCAATCCTTCCGAGCGCCAGGACGGCCCGGACAGACGGGTTCGCTGCCAGGGTTGCGAGCAGGTAGGGACGGCACGCCTTGATTTCAGGCCCGGTCGGCTTGTTCTGTGGTGGCAGGCAACGCACGGCATTGGTGATGATCGCGTCTTTCAGGACCAGCCCGTCATCGGGGCGTGCCCGGTAGGTTCCCTCGGCAAATCCGTATTCAAGCATGGTCTTGTAAAGCAGGTCGCCGGCATAATCGCCCGTGAACGGCCTGCCGGTACAATTGGCACCCTTCATTCCCGGCGCAAGCCCGATGATCAGCAATCGCGGGTTTTCGGCGGAAAATGAGGGAACCGGCGCATTGTGCCAGTCCGGATGCACCGCTTTCAGTTCTTCCCGCAATGCCACCAGCCGCGGACAGACAGTGCAGTCCAGCGGCGGATCCGTGATCGTGTGATTGTTTACTTGTGCCGGCATGGCGGCATTTTAGTAATCATCATCCTCGTCGTCATCATCATCGACGTGAGAAGACGACATCTGCGGGCGCACGGGCCGTTCCGACGGGTCGCGGCCGATCTTGTTGGCCAGGCTCGCCAGATCAATGAAATGATCGGCCTGACGGCGCAAATCGTCGGCAATCATCGGCGGCTGGGTCTTGAGCGTCGACACGACGCTGACCTTCCTGCCCTTGCGCTGCAGCGCCTCGACAAGCGAACGGAAATCGCCGTCGCCCGAAAACAGGACGATGTGATCCACGGACTCGACAAGTTCCATGGCATCGACCGCAAGCTCGATATCCATGTTGCCCTTGACCTTGCGGCGCCCTGCGCTGTCAACGAATTCTTTCACCGGCTTGGTGATCACCTTGTAGCCGTTGTAATCCAGCCAATCGATAAGCGGCCGGATCGACGAATACTCCTGATCCTCGATAAGCGCGGTGTAATAATATGCGCGCAGCAGGTATGCCTGTCCCTGGAACTCCTTCAACAGCCGTTTGTAATCGATATCAAATCCGATCGCCTTGGCCGTCGAGTACAAGTTGGCTCCGTCAATGAACAAAGCAACCTTTTCCCTAGCGTCAAACATATTAAGTGAAACCTTTCCGAGTTAAATGCGCTTTTTGAGGTAAAGTAATGGTTGAACAGGCTCCCGCAGCCAGAACCATTTTGCCTCTCACCCGGCAAACGCATTTTTGCTGAGATAAATTTAACGCCCATCGCCGTTTTGCTCAGCTTATTGTTTTGTTTTTCCCACCGACCCTATTGATTCTTGTAGGTCCCCAGTAGTGCCGTACACTATAAGACTGGACCGCTGCAATGCAAAAGAGATTGGAGCCAGAAAAAATCGATAAAAAACCAGCAAAAAGCGGCTATCTCCTCTGAAATCCCTGTAGGGGTTGCATTTTGGAATTGTGGTCACTATACGCTTTTTTTTCAAGTTCCTTTAGCCTATGGAGACGTCGAATGGCGCGCGTGACCGTCGAGGACTGCATCGACAAGGTCGAAAACCGGTTTGAGCTGGTGCTGCTTGCTGCGCACCGGGCTCGCATGATTTCAAGCGGATCTCCTTTGACGATCGATCGCGACAACGACAAGAACCCCGTCGTTGCACTGCGCGAGATCGCCGAGCAGACCGTCAGCCCGGAAGACATGAAAGAAGACCTGATCCATTCCCTGCAGAAGTTTGTGGAAGTGGACGAGCCGGAAACCGAAGCCGTACCGGTGGTCCCGTCCGCGAACCAGCATCAGGTGACCCAGGTCAACACTGTCGACGACAGTGCCGTGGAATTCGATCGCATGTCGGAAGAAGATCTTCTGCGCGGTCTGGAAGGTTTGGTGCCGCCGGAGCGCACCGACGACGTTTGATATCTCGTCACGTTTTCGTCTGAAACGCCGGCGATACGGAGCCGCGTTTCAGGCGGATTTTGTTTGTCCTGCTGATGTCTCAGCCGGTTGCCAGGGTCGGTTGCGGCCATGATGCGTCAATACGAACTCGTTGAACGGGTTACACGCTATAACCCGGAAGCAGACGAGGCCTTGCTCAACAAGGCCTATGTCTACGCCATGCAGAAGCATGGTCCGCAGACGCGCGCATCCGGCGACCCCTATTTCTCACACCCGCTTGAAGTCGCCGCGATCCTGACGGATCTGCGCCTTGATGATGCGACCATTGCCGTCGCGTTGCTGCATGACACGATCGAGGACACCGATGCGACGCGCGCCGAGATCGACGCGCTGTTCGGTGAGGAAATCGGCAAGCTCGTCGAGGGGCTGACCAAGATCAAGCGGCTTGACCTTGTGTCGCAGAAAGCCAAGCAGGCGGAGAATTTCCGCAAGCTCCTGCTTGCGATCGCGGACGATGTGCGGGTTCTGCTCGTCAAGCTCGCCGACCGGCTCCACAACATGCGCACACTCCAGCACATGCCCGCGCACAAGCGTGGCCGCATTGCCGAGGAAACCATGGAAATCTATGCGCCGCTGGCCGGGCGCATGGGGATGCATGACATGCGCGAGGAGCTGGAGGATATTTCGTTTCACACGCTCAACCCGGAAGCCTACGAGACGATCACCGACCGCCTGGCGGATCTGCGCGAAAAAAACCGCGACCTCATTGCCGATATCGAGACGACGCTGACGGAGCGGCTCAGCGAACGCGGCATGGCGGCGGAAGTCAGGGGACGAGAAAAACGCCCCTATTCTATCTTCCGCAAGATGCAGCGCAAGGCGATCGGGTTCGAGCAGCTCTCCGACATTTACGGTTTCCGTGTCACCGTGGGAACCGTGGAAGCGTGCTACCGCGTGCTCGGTGTCATCCATACCACCTGGCCCACCGTGCCGGGACGCTTCAAGGACTATATCTCCACGCCGAAACAGAACGACTACAAGTCGATCCACACCACGATTGTCGGGCCGTCGCGCCAGAGGGTCGAGCTGCAGATCAGAACGATCTCCATGGACCGGGTGGCAGAATACGGCATCGCGGCCCATGCGCTTTACAAGGACGGTGAGCTGGGCGGCCGGAACATAGCTCGCCATACAGAAGACTGCCGCGCATTCGAGTGGCTGCGGCGCACGACCGAGTTGCTCGCCCAGGGCGATACGCCGGAAGAATTCCTGGAAAACACGAAACTGGAGCTGTTTCACGACCAGGTCTTCTGTTTTTCGCCGAAAGGCCGGCTGATTGCGCTCCCGCGTGGTGCAACACCGATCGACTTTGCCTATGCAGTTCACACCGGCATCGGCAACACATGCGTCGGCTGCAAGATTAACGGCAAGATCATGCCTCTGGTGACCGAACTCCATAACGGAGACGAGGTGGAAATCATCCGCTCCGCCGCGCAGACCCCGCCTCCGGCCTGGGAAGCCATCGCGGTGACCGGCAAGGCGCGCGCCGCGATCCGGCGTGCAACCCGGGAATCCGTGCGCAAGCAATACGGAGCGCTCGGCGAACATATCCTGAAAAGAGCCTTCGCCCGTGCCGACAAGGTGTTTTCCGAAGATCTGCTTGAAGCGGTGCTGAGCGAGCATCACCAGTCGAGCGTTGCCGACCTTCTGGCAGCGGTCGGACGGGGTGATCTGAGTGCGCAGCTGGTGCTGAAGTCGGCGCATCCGGACTATCAGGACCAACGCGTTGCCGTGACCGGGCCGCCGATGGAAGAAGGCTGGTTCGGGCTGAAACAGGGGCACGGGCTGAAATTCCGCATCCCGCCCGGGGAGTTTGAGAACGGGAAGCAGCAATCGGATGAGGACGAGCAGATCGGCGAAGGCCCAGCCTTACCCATCCGTGGCCTGTCCGGTGACATACCCGTCAGCTACGCGCCGGATGGCGGCGCGGTTCCCGGTGATCGGATCGTTGGCATCTTGACCCCTTCGGAGGGACTGACCATCTATCCGATACAATCGCCGTCGCTCAAGGAATTCGACGACCAGACCGAACGTTGGGTCGATGTCCGGTGGGATATCGATGTCAACAATCCGGAGCGCTTTCCTGCGCGGCTGGATATTTCGGCTGCGAACGAACCCGGATCGCTTGCGGCGATTGCTCAGGTCATCGGTGAAAACAGCGGAAATATCGACAATGTGAAAATGGTTCAACGCGCTCCGGATTTCCACCAGATGGTAATCGATCTGGAAGTCTGGGACCTGAAACACTTGAACCGGATCATCAATCAGTTGCGCTCAAAACCGAATGTCTCAAGCGTCAACCGGGTGAATGGATAGCGGCAACATGACAGGGAGAATTTGATGAACCGAGACGAAGTGTTGGCCGTGTTCCGTGAAGCCGGTGCGATCCTGGAGGGTCATTTCATTCTGACATCCGGGCTGCGCAGTCCGGTTTTCCTGCAAAAAGCCAGAGTGTTCATGTATCCGGACAAGACGGAAAAACTCTGCAAGGCCCTTGCCGAAAAGATAACGGCCAGCGGCCTTGGAAAGATAGACTACATCGTCTCCCCGGCTCTTGGCGGCCTGATACCGGGCTACGAAACAGCACGGCACCTGGACGTTCCGGCCATGTGGGTGGAACGCGAGGACGGGAAATTCAGGCTGCGCCGTTTCGACCTTCCGGAAGGGGCCCGGGTCATCGTTGTTGAGGATATAGTTACCACAGGTCTATCGAGCCGCGAGACGGTAACTTCGTTGAAAGCTCTTGGTGCTGAAGTCCTCGCCGTGGCCTGCCTGATCGACCGGTCCGGGGGCGAAGCCGATGCCTCGGTTCCGATCGTCGCGTTGGCCGAATACAAGGTACCAGCTTACGAGCCGGACAATCTTCCGCCGGAACTGGCCGCCCTGCCCGCGGTCAAACCGGGAAGCCGGGGCTTGAGCTGAACCAT
>JBCDEN010000583.1:0-3215 GCA_039179715.1 Pseudomonadota bacterium | reverse complement strand
CCGAGCGCGATGCGCCCATGCAGGGAATCGATCTCGCGCTTGTCCGTCAGAAGCTTGACGATGATGATCGTGGAGGAAAAGGTCAGCGCGACCGCGACGTAGAGGCTGGTCACCGGTCCGAGCCCCAGCGCCAGGCCGATCAGAAATCCGAAGACGGTGGTGAAGATCACCTGACCGAGCCCGGTCATCAACGCGACCGGCCCGAGCGTGCGCACCAGTTTCAGATCGAGCTTCAGCCCGACCAGGAACAGAAGAACGGCAATCCCCAATTCGGCGAGCAGGTCGATGTGTTCATCGGACTTGGCGATGTCGAGAACCGACGGGCCGGCCAGGATGCCGACGGCGATGAAACTGACGATCAGCGGCTGGCGCAGCAAAAGGCCGACGAAGCCGACGCCGGCTGCGAGCACCAGCAGCGCGGCAATCTCGTAGAAAATGTAACCGTCAATTGCTTCTGCCATGAATGGTCCGTCCGGCTTGCAGGCGGCGTCACGGTCTGGATGACCGGGCGCGAACGAATGTACGTCTTCCAAAACGCAGAACGCCGACAATCGCACGCTGGCTTCCGGTCTGGTCGCAATGCGAGCAGATCATTGGGCCGCCATCGGGGGCGGTGCACGGCTCGTTGCCGGAGGTTCGCGGAATTGCGGTGGCGATCTCTTGAGCGCCTGACGATTGTGTATCTAGCGTAAATAGTGGCAGGAAACAGTGTCCGATTTGAGAGGATTTGCCACACCGGTCGCAGCCTTTCGGCAGGGGGACGTGGCGCCTGCCTTCACGTTCCAGGATCCCGTATATTGAACCGCAGGATCTATGACATCCTTGATGTTTTCCTTCCACCTGGAAGCAGATCGCCGCGACCATCGGGAACATCTGGGATTGCCCGACGTCCGATACTGTCTTCTGGTTCTGCTGTCTCGGCTTGATCGATTGAGAATACCTGATAAAAAATGTCACATTTACCGCACCGTAGATGCTGCCGGCGAACGATCGAAGTGAAGGCTCCGATAAAAGATGCGAACTCCTGAGATTGTTCCGCAAAAGTTTCAGCCGACCGCGCTTGGCGAATCCGGAGAATTCAGTTTGCCGGATGCGTACCGTTCAAGCACGTTTCGAACGACACGGGTCAGTCGGCGGCTGAGCGTGACCGAGAGCCTTTGCGTCAACGATCATGCCCGCACAACGTCCATCCGGCACAAGCAGTCGTGTGCCATGCTGGTTCTCGGGCTGCAGGGCAGCGTTGAGTTTTCCTTGCCGGAAAGAAACGAGATCGCGACCGTTCGCGAGAACCAGACCTGGTTTTTTGCGCCGGGCCGCCAGCCGCTCATGCGGCGTCACAGGAGCGGCGAGGCCGCGTCCATGTTTGTTGTCAGGCTGGTTCTAGACAGCGGGCGGCAGGACGGCGACAGTCTTGTAGATCGAGTTTCCGGATTGCGGTCCAAGTTGCAGCAGCTGGACGGCGAGCCCCACCTTTCCGAAAGCATGAGGTCGTTTCTGCTCCGGCCGACAGACAATCCTTGCGATCTGATGATCAAGGAAGGGCGGTGCCTGGAATTGTTCGGAAATGTGTTTCGGCATGTCACCGGAGCGCTCGATCCCTTGAACGCCCAGGAAAGCGCAATCTTTCACAAATGCCTGAATCTCCTGCTTGACTCTCCGGGAGACCCGCCGTCGCTCCGTCAACTCGCCTCGATCTGCGATACCAACCATGTCAAGTTGAACCGATTGTTCGCCCGCAAGACCGGGATGACGGTTTTCGCATTTTACCGCCGCCTTCGCCTGCGCCGTGCCGCCAGTGAATTGCAGGAAAGCACCCGGTCGATAACCGAGATCGCTCACGCGTTCGGTTTCAGCAGTTCGAGCCACTTCACCACCGCTTTTGCCGCTGAATTCGGGGAAACGCCCCGCCAATATCGTGCGGCCTATCGCGGTCGCGCGAGAGCGTTCGAATCGTGAAAGAAATCGTTCCGGCTTTGAAAGTGGCGGCCGGCACCGGCTGTTAGAACACTCCCGAACAAGGGGGTATTCAATGGCTGTCATCCAATATGCCGAAACAGGTCTGCCGCGGCCCCGCGATCGCTTTTCGGTTTTGGCGTGTGCCTTGATGTCGGTGCCGATTGCGACCGGCGCCTTGGCCCAAGACGCCGGAATTGGGGATCCCGATACCGTTGTGCTGGACACGATCATCATCTCGAACCGCAATTGGCGCGAGGATGTCCAAAGAATTCCCGGCGGTATCACCGTGATTTCAGAAGAGGACATCGAAAAGGCTTCAAGCCGCGATCTCTCGATTGTCGAGCGCAACAGTCCAAACACGGTGTTTCAATCCTCGAACAGCGACACGCGGCTGGTGGTGCGCGGAATTGTCAACTTTCCGAATGCTCTGTCCGATCCGCTCGGTGTCAGCGTCAATGATGTGTCTCTGCCATTGGGTTCGATACAGACCCCGTACCTCGTCAATGCGGAAAGCCTGTTCTTGTTCAAGGGGGCACAGGGAGCGCATTTCGGCCGGAATTCCGAAGCCGGCTTGCTGCGGATCGAGAGTGCCGAACCGGGAGCCCGCGAACGCACCTGGTTCGAGGCCGGTTTTGATCTGTTCGATGCGCGCGACCCGGAGCCCGCCTATGCGGGGCTGATCGGCTTTTCCCAGCGCCTGTCCAACGTCTTTGCCGTCACCAGTGCCTTGGAGGTCGCCGTGACGGACGGCTACATATCCAATCCGATCGCCCGCCTAGAAAACGGCGGCGAATTGGAACGCGTCAGCTGGCAAGGGGGCGTCAAGGCGAGTGTCTCCGAAAACACCGACATCAGGTTCGACAGCGTGTATCAAAAGACGGACGGCGGCAAAGAGCAGTTCCGGTTTTTGACCGGGCCTCTTTCCACGCCACGCTTCGTCAGCAATTACAACGACCGCTCGGACGAGCGCCGGACCAGCGCGATCCAATCGTTGCGCCTGTTCCACCGGTTCGATGGTTTCGATCTGACTGCGATCTCGGGCTTTACCAACTTTCAAAGAGACTTTGTTCTCGACTTCGACACCAGCCCGCTGCCGCTGGGAACGACGGTTTTCGATCTGGAAGACAATGCCCTGTCCCAGGAGCTTCGCCTTAACTCGCGGCTTGACGACGGATATGCAAAGGGTTCGCTTAATTGGTCCACCGGCGTCTACGTGGCTTATCAGGACACGGATGTTGACTTCGACCTGCGGGGATTGG
>JBCDEN010000489.1:0-3874 GCA_039179715.1 Pseudomonadota bacterium | reverse complement strand
GAAAAGGTGCTCGTTCTTGAACGCTCGGAGCATCTGGGCGGCTGCATGCGGACCGAGGACATAACCTTGCCCGGTTTCCATCACGATGTCCTGGCGGCCACTTTCGTGTTGTTCCTGACATCGCCCGCCTATGCCGAGCTGGCCGAAGACCTCGGCCGGCACGGGCTGGAATTCTGCCATACGCAAAAGCCGACCGCGGTGCTGCGGCCCGACGGCCAAGCCGCCGTCCTTACCATGGACCGGGCCGCGAACATCGCCGCTTTCGACGGGCTTTCAGCCGGTGACGGCAGGCAGCACGGGTCTGACGTCGGTGCCGTCGAAGCGGATGCGGAGTTTCTGTTTGCGCTGCTGGGCAGCCCGCTCTGGTCGGGAAAAATGGCGCGGTTGATGGCGAAGCAGGCCTGGAAACGCGGTCTGAATGGACTGAAGACATGGATCGGAGACGCGCTGCAGCCGGCCAGGGCGTGGCTGGAACACGGTTATGGCAGTGAAACGGTGCAGGCGCTCTGGGCTCCCTGGGTACTTCACACCGGCCTGACACCGGAAAGCACCTATTCCGGCCAGATGGGCCGGGTGATCGCCTTTGCCCTTGAAGCCGCCGGCGCGCCGGTCGCAAAGAGCGGTGCCGGATCGGTGCCGGATGCCTTCCGCAAACTGATCGAGGAAAGAGGCGGCGAGGTCCGCACCGGCGTTGATGTCGAGCGCATCCTGGTGCACGGCGGCAAGGCCGTCGGCATTGAAACCGCGGATGGCGGCAAGATCGACGCCCAATCCGTGATTGCGTCGGTCACGCCGACGCAGCTTCACCAGCGGCTCCTTCAGGACGAACCGCCGCCGGCCCACGCCGAGCGCTACAGGTACGGACGCGGCAATTTCCAGCTGCATTACGCGCTGGACGCGGAGCCCGAATGGATCGTGGGCGGCCTTGAAGATGTCGCGCTGGTCCATCTGACGGATGGGGTCGACGCCGTTTCAAAATCCTCGAACGAGGCCGAACGGGGATTGCTCCCTGAAACGCCGACGATTTGTGTCGGCCAGCCGCACCGGCTTGATCCCTCGCGTGCACCTGATGGAAAGGCTATTCTGTGGATCCAGGTTCCGGATGCGCCACGCGTGATCAAGGGAGACGCGGCAAAGCTTCTTGAAACCGGGCCGGAGTGGACCGAAACCGTCCGGGAGGCCTTTGCCGATCGCCTCGAAGCCATTCTTCAAAAGCACATCGGCAATTTCGACCGGATCAAGCTGGCGAGACGCGCCTATTCTCCGGCGGACCTCAACCAGCTCAACATCAATCTCGTCGGCGGAGATCCTTATGGCGGGTCGTGCAATATCGACCAGTTTTTCGTCTGGCGCCCGTTCACCCGTTCCGTTAACAGCACAACAGCGATCGGCAACCTCCACATGATCGGCGCGTCGACCCATCCGGGCCCGGGTCTCGGGGGCGGATCCGGATACAATCTGGCGAAAAGGATGGGGGCATGAAGAACGAAAACGGGCGGAAGCTGGAGGAACAGAAGACCCCGCTGCCGCGCCTGGGTGAAATCGGCCTTGAGAACTTTCCGCCCTACCTGATGAACCGCATCATGGGGCGTTACAACGGTGCCCTGCGCGACGAGATGGCAAAGCTCGGGCTGACGACACCGAAAATGCGCACACTCGCCGTTCTGTCCGTCCTGGACGGTCTGCTGATCCGTGATCTTTCGGTCTATGCCGTGGTTGAAACCTCCACGCTGAGCCGTGCGCTTGATGCCCTGGAACGCGACGGGCACGTCAAGCGCGTGACCGACTCCGAAGACAGCCGGGCCGTGCGCATTCATCTGACGACAAAGGGACGCCACACGCACGACATGCTCTGGCCGCATCTGGCCACGGCATACAAGCAGATGTTCCGCGGCATCAGCGATGCCGACCAGCGGGTTTTCGTGGCAACGCTGCAGGCGATTTTGAAGAACATTCGCAAACATCCGATTTAGCGCGGACCGTGTAGGGAGGGGCCTATGGCCGAAAGGTCGTTCAAGGCTGAGGTAGAGCATCTTCGCAAGGGAACCGGAGACGTCTTCACGGGCGAAGGCATTCTTGCGATTACAAAAGCGCTGCTGGAGAACGGCGTCGGTTATGTCGGTGGGTATCAGGGCGCGCCCATTTCGCACCTGATGGACGTGCTCGCCGACGCCCAGGACCTTATGAGCGAGCTCGGCATTCGCTTTGAGGCCAATGCATCGGAAGCCGCCGCTGCCGCCATGCTTGCCGCTTCGGTGCATTACCCGATCCGCGGTGCCGTCACCTTCAAGGGATCGGTCGGTGTCAACGTTGCCTCCGACGCGCTCGCCAACCTGTCTTCATCGGGCGTGAATGGCGGTGCGCTCGTTATCGTTGGCGAAGACTATGGCGAAGGCTCCTCGATCATGCAGGAGCGGTCCTACGGCTTTGCGATGAAGTCCCAGTTCTGGCTTCTCGACCCGCGCCCGAACCTGCCCTCCATCGTGAAATCCGTCGGCGACGGATTTGCGCTTTCCGAAGCCAGCAACACGCCCGTGATGCTGATGGTTCGTATCCGTTCGTGCCACGTGACCGGCAGCTTCGATACCTCGGACAACGTGCCGCCGCCGCTTTCGGTTCGCGATGCCCTTTCCAATCCGCAGCGGGATTTCAAGCGGGTGGTGCTGCCGCCCATGTCCTATGCGCATGAGCACGACAAGATCGACAACCGCTGGCCGGCTGCCGAAAAATACATCCTGGAGAACAAGCTCAACGAGCGCTTCGGGCCGGAGACAGGCAAGGTCGGGATCATGTGCCTCGGCGGCATGTACAACAGCGTCATACGTTCCCTGCAGCGCCTCGGTCTGGCCGATATCAGCGGCAATACGTCCGTGCCGCTCTATGTCCTGAATGTCACCTATCCCATCGTCAGATCGGATGTGCTGGACTTCTGCCAGGGCAAGGACGCGGTGTTGCTGGTGGAAGAAGGGCAGCCGGAGTTTATCGAACAGCAGATCGGCGCGATGCTTTACAAGGAAGGTGCGACGACACGCCTTGAAGGCAAGGGCATCTTCCCGAAAGCCGGGGAATATACCGGGCAGATCATGTTCGACGGTCTGGAGGACTTTGTTCGCCAGTATGCGCCGGAACTGTTGCCGGCCAAGGTGCTTGCACCAAACACGCCAAAGACCGAGCTTCCGGATCTCACGAAGACGGTGCCAATCCGGCCGCCGGGCTTTTGCACCGGGTGCCCGGAGCGCCCGATCTTTGCGTCCCTGAAGCTTGCGGAACAGGAACTCGGCCCCCGCCAGATCACGGGCGATATCGGTTGCCACCTGTTCGCCTGCCTGCCGCCGTTTGAAATCGGTGGCTCGACAATGGGATACGGTCTCGGACCGGCCTCGAATGCCGCCTTTGACGGGGGCGGCGAAAAGCGCGCGATTTCCATTCTTGGCGATGGCGGCTTCTGGCATAACGGGCTGAGCTCTTCCATCGGCAACATGGTCTTCAACAAGTCGGACAGCGTCGCCATCATTGTCGACAACTACTATTCTGCCGCGACAGGCGGGCAGGATGTTCTGTCAAGCCGTGCGCAGAACGACACCAAGTCGACCAACAATCCGATTTCAAAGGCGCTGGCCGGTGTCGGTGTGGAGTGGATCCGCCAGATCGACCGCACCTATGACGTTACCAAGATGCGCGACACGATCCGGGAGGCGCTGACGACGGACTACAAGGGGCCGAAGGTCATCGTTGCGTCTTCGGAATGCATGCTGAACCGGCAACGGCGCGAAAAGCCGCTGCGCAACAGGGCAATTGCCGATGGCAATCGCGTGGAAATTCCCCGCTTCGGGGTCGACCAGGACGTCTGTACGGGTGACCATGCCTGCATTCG
>JBCDEN010000786.1:0-2076 GCA_039179715.1 Pseudomonadota bacterium | reverse complement strand
CGGGCGATGAAAACATCGTCGATGTCGGCTTCAAGGTGCTGTGGCGTGTCCAGAACACCACCGACGGCATCACCGACTACCTGTTTAATATCCAGGAACCGGCGGCAACGGTGAAAGCGGTTGCGGAGAGCGCGATGCGTGAAGTCGTCGGCGGCTCGAACATCGACGCGATCCTGACCGAAAACCGCGTCTCCATTCAGAATGACGTTGCCACGCTGATGCAGTCGACGCTCGATTCCTATCGGGCCGGTGTCGAGATTGCCGAAGTGCAGATGCAGCGGGTCGACCCACCGGCACAGGTTATCGAATCATTCCGTGACGTTCAGGCGGCCCGAGCCGACCAGGAGCGTATTCGCAACGAGGCGGAAGCTTACGCAAACAGGATCGTTCCTGAAGCCCGCGGTCAGGCTGCACGCGTTCTGGAACAGGCAAACGGTTACAAGGACCAGACGATTGCGGAAGCGACCGGTCAGTCGCAGCGTTTCAGCAAGATCTACGAACAGTACGAAAAAGCGCCCGACGTGACCCGGGAACGTCTCTATCTTGAGACGCTGGAAAAAGTTCTCGGCGCAAACAACAAGATCATCATCGACAGCGACACTTCAGGCTCCGGCGTTCTGCCGTTCCTGCCGCTGAACGAGTTGAACAGAGGCGGCAGCGCGCCCGCCACGCGGACAGGAGGTAACTGATCATGCGTAGCGGTATTCTCGTAATTGTTCTCGTCGTCGTTGCCGTTGTCGGCTACCTGTCGGTTTATGTGGTCAATCCGACCCAGCAGGCGCTTGTCCTGCGATTCGGTCAGATCACCGAAGCTCCGAAGACCGAGCCCGGTCTCTATTTCAAGATCCCGTTCGTTCAGAACGTTGTCTTTCTGGACAAGCGTATCCTCAACCTGAACATGCCGCCGCTTGAGCCGATCTCCTCGGACAAGAAGCGGCTGATCGTGGATGCGTTCGCGCGCTACCGGATCTCTGACCCGGTCCTGTTCTACCAGCGTGTGCAGAACGTGCTGACAGCCAACCGGCGTCTGTCGACACTGCTGCAGTCCACGCTGCGTTCGGAAGTTGGCCGGACCAGCTTCGTGGCGCTGGTGCGCGACGACCGTTCGGGCGTGATGGAAAACATTCGCCGCGACGTCAGTGCCAACGCGGAAGAGCTTGGGATCGAGGTGATCGACGTGAAGATCCGCCGCGCGGACCTTCCCGATGCCAACTCCCAGGCGATTTACGCACGCATGCAGACGGAACGTCAGCGTGAAGCAACCGAAATCCGCGCACAGGGTGAAGAGCAATCCCGCCGGATCCGGTCCCGTGCGGATCGCGATGCGACGGTTATCGAAGCGGAAGCGAACCGGGATGCGGAAATCATTCGCGGTGACGGTGATGCGGAACGGAACCGGATCTTCGCGGAAGCCTTTGGTGCCGATCCGGAGTTCTTTGCCTTCTACCGGTCCATGCAGGCTTATGAAGCCGGATTGCAATCAGGTGACACGAGCCTCGTGCTGTCGCCCGATTCCAGCTTTTTCCGGTTCTTCAAGGACCCGACGGGCGTAAACGCCCCGGCGGGCGGCGCTGACGACGGCGGAACAGGGATCTCGACCCGGTCGCCCTCTCTCGCCGCGCAATGAATGACTTTGTAACCGCGCTTGGTCTGGTTCTGGTTATCGAAGGCGTTCTCTATGCACCCATGCCTGGCGGCATGAAGTCCATGATGCGGAGCGCTCTCGAAACATCGGATCAGACCTTGCGCGTTGCAGGCATTGTCGTGGCGGTCTTTGGCCTCATATTTGTGTGGATCATACGCGGATAACGAAAAGTTTCCGGGCGGGAGGGGCAAAAATCTCCCGCCCGTTCTATATTCTGACTACAAGTCGTTTGAAGTTAGCTGCTGTCTTCAAGGTCATGCAGTTGTACCGGAAGGGATGAGGAGAAAGCCCTATGGCTCCATTTTATGTTCGCCGTCGCATGTCCCGGATCGCGTTTGCCGCGGCGGGGCTCGTGCTTGGCGGAATGGTTGCGTTCCAGCCTGTGCAGACCGCGCAGGCGCAGGGACCGGTGTCGGTCGCGGATCTGGCGG
>JBCDEN010000599.1:0-3147 GCA_039179715.1 Pseudomonadota bacterium | reverse complement strand
TTCAGGACGCCAATCAGGACTAAGACGCTGAGCCAGCCGACGACAGTGCCGACAGGGAGCAGTGACAGCAGGATCACGGTACGCAGGATCGAGGTCTCGTCCAGGAGCATTGTCGGTGTCAAAATCAGTTGCGGAATGGATTGAAGCAGCATCATGAGTACGGTTGTGACGACAAGCGGGATGGCAACGGGACGTGTCAGTGCAAAGGATTCCCGAAGCGTCAACTTCTCGCCGATCGCGGTCGCCGGCAGCACCAGTCCCAGACGCAGGATCAGCCAAATAGCGAGGCTGCCCGTAAGAAATATGAACAATTCTTTGCCGACGCTGCCGACGCTGCCGACGCTGCCGCCCTGACTGGCCATCATAAAAAGGGGTATGGAAACGGCAAAAAGCGGCAGGATGACGGCCAGTGCCAGCTTGAACAGAGTCCAGAGAAAAGGGAAAAAGGGCCACGTCCGGTCCATACCAACGAAACTCCTTGGCGCCTCCTGGCGCAAGACGAATCGGTGCCAGCCGATGGCAATCAGACTCAGTCCGCAGACCATGACAATTAAGGTGGTGATGCCGACCAAGGTCGCCGTGAACGGGTCGTCGAGGAATTGTCTCACGAGGATCAGCGAAAAGAACAGGCCGTACCAGAAGCCGCCAATCTGCAGGGCGGTCCCCGGACTCAGCCAGATCTGATTGAGGCTCTTTGCGAAGATCCGGAAACCCATTACACCTTTCCTGCATGTTGAGGGTGGTAGAATTACCTCTTTTAGCAGGTAAGCAAATTGTTCGGCTTGTATATTTCGACAAAACCGACGCCGTACGGACGCAGGCAAGCCGATAACTCGGGTCAAGAGGACCGAGCAGAACAGAAATCGCCCTAAAGCGGTCGGTTCTCGTAAAGATGGCCGTAAAGCACGGTCAGCACGCCAACACCGACCATGGCATTGATCCACCCGATAATGAAGTTCACGGGCAGCAGCGCCAGCAGGAGCGCGTAGCGTAAGTTCGAGGTATGGTCGAGCAGGTTCGCGGGCGCGGAGAGCAGGTTCGGGATCGACTGCATCAGGATCATGAGCGCGGTGGTGACGAGCAGCGGGATAGCCACGGGGCGTGTCAGCGCGAAGGAGTCCCGCAGCGTTAGCTGGTCGCCGACCGCAATCGCCGGCAGAACCAGACCCATGCGCAGGATCAGCCATGTTGCAATGCCGCCGGCAAGGAAAGCAAACACTCCCATAATGCCTCCGCCACTCCCGCCGGCAGCGGCGGCAAAGGGTATGGAAAGGGCGATCAGCGGCAAGAGAATGACAAGGCCGAGTTTGAGCAATGTCCAGATATAGGAGGAAACCGGCCAGGACCGGTCGATACTGATAAGTCCGCGCGGCTCTTCCTCGCGCAGCACAAACCGGTGCCATCCAATCGCCACCATGCTCAGGGCAAAAACCGTGACAAGCAGAAACATCAGGCCGAGCACAGGTGCGGTGACCGGGTTGCCCGCAAACGCAATAAGCAGCGACATCGCGATGATGAGGCCGTACCAGAACAGGCTGATACGGATCGCGACCGACCGATTGAGCCAGACCTGTCTCAGGCTCAGCATGAAAATCCGGACACCCATCAGACCATTCCCGTCCGCTTGATTGGCAGCGCCATCCCTACCACAGTGCGAATGGCTGTTTTGCTAGCAAAAATCACTTGGCGCAAGGCCGGTGAGGAGAACCAGTCCATGCCGAGCCACTCGACCGTACCCGTCCTGACAACGGAACGCCTGATCCTGCGGGGTCACCGGACAGACGACTTTGAAGACAGCGCCGCGCTGTGGGGCGATCTGGATGTGGTCCGTCATATTTCGGGGCGGCCGTCTTCCGCCGAAGAGTCCTGGTCGCGTCTGTTGCGCCATGTCGGGCACTGGCAATTGATGGGATTCGGCTATTGGGTGGCGACCGATCGGCAGTCCGGTGCATTTGTCGGCGAGGTCGGAATGGTCGACTATAAACGCGACATGACCCCCGGTCTCGCCGGCAGGCCGGAAGCGGGATGGGTCTTGAGAACCTCCGCGCATGGACGCGGCCTGGCGACGGAGGCGGTGCGCGCGATGCTCAAATGGGCCGATACGGTCCTGCAAGCCCCGACCACCGTCGCAATTTTCAATCCGGAGCACAGCGCGTCGATCCGGGTAGCGGAAAAGGTAGGATTTTCGGCTCTGGGCACGGCCACCTATCGGGATCGGCCGACACTGGTCATGGAGCGTGCCCGCGCTGTCGGTTAAGGGCACCGAAGTTTGCCGTGGCGACATTCGATATCCGGTCTTTCCCAGTGGTGCCGGTGGATCGCCGTCAGTCGTCGGTTCCGGTTGGCGCACTTGCCCAGGCAAGCTGGGCCGGTGTTTCGACCGCACCGGGGCGCACGGCACGCAGCCGGGAGAGGGCTGCCTCCGGATTTTCACCCCGTTCGACCAGAATGCGCAGGAGCGCCATACCGGACCGGCCGCGGCCGCCGTGACAGTGAAACAGGACGCGGCCGCCGGCATCGAGGATGCTATGCACACTCTCTGCCAGCTCGCTCCAGTCCGACGCCTGTGAGGCGGACGGGATATCGAAATCCCGCACCGCAAAGCCGCGCCACGCGATCCCCGACCGCTCAAAGGCGCCCGCGAGGTCTGGAATGCCCGCGGCCTTTGCCTCCTGCGGCTCGGTGAGGGAAACCAGGAGGCCGGGAGCCCAGGCGGCAATCCTTTCCATGTCGCGGTCAAGTG
The DNA here is from genome assembly GCA_039179715.1 of Pseudomonadota bacterium. GTDB lineage: Bacteria > Pseudomonadota > Alphaproteobacteria > Rhizobiales > Stappiaceae > Roseibium. The sequence continues at coordinate 404 of JBCDEN010000599.1, read as the reverse complement.
CGCCGGTGCGGCCGGGCAGGGGACACAGGCCGATCCGGGCTCCTCCATCGATTTCAAGCGTCCAGATGCCGAACGGGTTGTTCATGGCCTGCCAAATGGGCTCGTCATCGGTTAAACGGAATACACTATCGCTCGGTCGAGGAGAGACAGAATGTTGAAAGTCTGGGGACGGCGCAATTCCAGCAATGTGCAAAAGGTCATGTGGCTCATCGGCGAGCTGGGGCTCGCCCACGAGCACATTCCGGCCGGCGGCTCGTTCGGTCTGACCGACACGCCGGAATTCCTGGCGATGAACCCGCATGGCCGAGTGCCGGTGATCGATGACAACGGTACGGTGATCTGGGAATCCCAGGCGATCCTGCGCTACCTTGCGACGCTCTACGCCACCCCGCCGCTCTGGCCGG
>JBCDEN010000619.1:0-3033 GCA_039179715.1 Pseudomonadota bacterium | reverse complement strand
CTGGGTGCGCTGGAGCGGGCGATCAGCCCGGAAGGACCGTACTCGCGAAACCGCTTCAGCCACTTGTAGACCGTGCGTACGGAAATCCCGAAAGCAGCTGCAATCGAAGGCGCCTTCTCGCCGTTCTGATAGCGCTCAACGATTTGTTCTCGACTGTAAAAACAGGTGCGGGCATGCTTGTGCGGGTTGTTCATTCCATCGATCCTGACGCTGATTGTGTTTGGTCACCAACCAGTCTCAGATCTTCAATGCGAGTGAACAACCTTTTTAGAGTCTACACCTAGGGTCCATTTATGAGGCCATCACCTGGACTTTCCGGGGTCAGGGGGACGCATGCCATTTCTCGCCAAAGTGACGATGCTCTTTGTCGTCTTCGTGGATCTGCTCGGCCAGGGCCTCGTCTTTCCAATCATCAACAGCCTGGTCATGGAACCGAGCACATCGATGCTGCCCGCGGGCACCAGCGACGCGATGCGCCATTTCAATTACGGCCTGATCATCGGTATCTTCTTTCTGTGCTGGTTCTTCGGCGCGCCTTACATCTCCAAACTGTCGGATGTCATCGGGCGCAAGAACGCGATGCTTATCTGCCTGTTCGGGGCTCTCGGCGGCTACGCACTGACCATCGCGGCGCTTTATCTCAACAGTTTCCTGCTGCTCATCCTGGGCCGTGCCATCACGGGCCTGACGGCCGGCAACCAGCCGATCGCCCAGGCGGCCATGATCGACGGCAGCGTCGATGAAGAGGACAGGAACCGGAACATGGGCTACATCATCACCGGCATAAGTTTCGGCCTCGTGGGCGGACCGATCATCGGCGGCTTCCTGTCGGACCCGGTGCTGCTGGGAAGCCTGGCGAGCGTCAAGCTGCCGTTCTATGCCTGCTTCGTTCTGGTGGCGGTCGCGATCTTTCTCGTGGCCGCCTTCTTCAAGGACACACATGACGCAATCGCGGAGCGCCAGAAATTCGTGTTCCGTCCGACCGAAATCTTCGAACTGCTCTGGCAGATCCGGACCTATCCGATCGTGATGCGTCTGTCGGCGGTGTTTTTCTTTTTCCACGTCGCCAACCTGTCGTTCTACATCTTCGTCGACAATTACCTGACCAGCCGATTCGGCTACGGCACGCTCGGCGGAAGCATGGTGATGCTGACAATCGGTGTCGCCCTCGCCTTTTCCAGCACGTTCCTGGTGGTGCCTGCTCAAAAGCGGTTCAACAAGGAGGCGATCCTCGGGACAACATTCGTGGTCTGGGCCATCTCGGCGGCGGCCTTCATCGCCTCGCCAGTAGCGATCCTGACCTTCATTCCGGTGTTTTGTTTCTATTTCCTCTTCGGCATCGCCTACCCGACCTTTCTCGGACTTTACGCCGGTGCTGTCGGCGACGAGGAACAGGGCTGGGTCATGGGGATCACGATCGCCATTTTCACGCTGATCGCCGGTGTCATTTCACTACTCGGCGGGGAACTAATCGGGCTGAACCTGGATATCCCGTTCTACGGTGTGATCATTGCCGCGCTGATCGCGCTCGTCGCGATGTTCCTGTTCTGGAACAAGCCCGAGGTGAAGGCCCTCTTGCGGAAGACCGGCGGCTGACTTACTCAAGACAGCCGCCGGCCGGTCTTATCTCCAGAAATCCGCGCCGTAGCGGTCCTGGTGCAATTCGCTGTATCCGCGTTCCGTGCGTCTGAGGCCAATGTCCTTCAACTCCTGTTCATTCAGATGAGAAAGGGCACGGGCAGTTGTCCGGCGGCGAAAAAACCGGCGGAACTCGTCGGCACATACACGAAGAACGGTGAACACAATGCCGCGGCTGTGCGCACGGCTGCGGAAAACGGTGTCAATATCATAGCTCATCTCTCAACTCCTCGGGGATCATCGCCGCCGTTTTGCGGCGACAGGGGCACAATGACAGGTCAATCCTGACAGCTGTGAGTCAGGTTTGATCTCGTTCTGTTCCCGAGATATGATTTTTTTTAAAACAACCGTCCAAGGTCTCTTTTCATGAACCCGATTGAACGCGCGCTCGGCATCCTGCTGCTGCTGACAGGCGGCAAACTCGTTCCGGCGACCGTGCTTGCCGAACGCTTCCAGGTGTCCCTGCGAACCATCTACCGGGATATCGACAGGCTCATCGCACTGGGTGTTCCCGTCGATGCGGAACGCGGTGCCGAAGGTGGATACCGCCTTGCGAGCGGTTATCTGCAGCCGCCCGTGGCGCTGTCGCGCGACGAAACGGCCGCGCTTCTCGCCGCCATGGCGCTGGTGCGCAGCAGCCGCACCGTGCCGCTGGCAAACGACCTGGCCTCTGCGGAAAAGAAGCTGCTCGCAACCCTGCCGAAAACGGTTCACGGTCTGCTGAAGGAGGCGGACAAGATCGTCGGTATCGAACCCATCCCGCCGGATATCTTTCATGCCGGCACCAAGGCTGAACCCACAGAAGACTGGCAACGGGCGCTGGACGGATTCATGGCCGGTATCCTGGACGGCAAACGCGTCCGGTTCGATCACGTCAACCCGTCGCGCAGTACGGCAAAGGCCCATGATGTCGAACCCTATGGCGTCATGTTCGACCGGGATCTGTGGTATCTGGCTGGCCGCTGCGTCGACACGCAGACGGTGAAGGTCTACCGCGCCGACCGGGTACGCGACCTTGAAATCAGCGGCATGTTCTTCCGGCCCGACAAGACATTTTCGATCAAGACGCTGCTCGGTGGCGCCTGGCTATCGCAGGCCATGCGCCGGTGGGAGCAGGAAGAGGAAATCGCCAAGATCCTGATCACCGCGCAGCAGGCCAAGAAACTGAGTGCGGACTGGTACTACCGGCACGCAGTGTTCACACCGGCCGGCGACGGCAAGATCCTGTTGAGCATCCCAAGCACCGACCGGGCCCGCATTCTGCCGCTTGTCAGATGGCTCGGGCCGGGCGCCGAACTCCTGTCGCCGGACGCTCTGCGCACAGAATTCGCCGCAGAGCTTGCCGCGCTGACATCGCTTTACGGCGGCGGGACAAGCGCCGGATAATCAGCCGAG
>JBCDEN010000413.1:0-4463 GCA_039179715.1 Pseudomonadota bacterium | reverse complement strand
CGTCAATGCAATGGCGCTGCCGAACAAGGTCGATCCCTTTCCGCATCTGCGCACGGCAATCGACCTGCCCGAGCGCAAGACGCCGGCCGCTGATGCTTCCGGTGGCGGCGAACGCCGCAGACGGCGCCGGCGCGGCTAAGCGAGCCTGTGAGCGCAGGACGAACCACGAAAAGAGCAGCAAGCTGCGTCAAGGATCCAAAAAAAACTGCTCTCGCAGCTGGTCCCAGATCTTCTCGCCGATCATGCAGTCGTAGGGCTCATCAAAGGTGAACTGCGCGGGCTGAACCAGGGACCGTTCGGGCTCGATGCCTCCGATTTCCAGGATCAGCTTGCGGCGCACTGCGTCCGGGAACTGGGCCCAGTCGGTGACCGGGATGACGAAACTGGCCGGGCCACCCGTGACGCATTTGCGGTAGTAGACATCGAGATCGGGAATGTTGAACTGCGATCCCGGTCCGCCTGTGGTCATCAGTGGAAGACCGTTGATCGTGATGCCCTTTTCCAGCGCTGCATCGCGCGCAAGCGTGACAGCCATGCCGTGGTTGTTGGGGCCGTCGCCGGAAATGTCGATGACATGCCGGTCGGCCCGAAACGGCACGTCATCAAGCAGCTCGGCGGCATGCGTGATCGCGCCGGAAATGGATGTGCGGCGCTGGCTGAAGGACCTGTCTTCCAGAACCTGATCGGAAAAGGCCTGAGCATCGGCAGCCTCGTCGATCAGCGTCCAGTCGACAATCACGCGCAGATGATTGTCGTTGGCCCATTCGAACATCAGCAATGCAATCCTGCCGCGCGCGCCGAGGTCGATCGCCCTGATCACTTCCGGGCTGGCGATGGCCGCCGCGTAGCCCCTGCGCTGAAGCGCCAATTCTTCCTGGGACATGGACCTGGAGACGACGATCGCGAGCACAAGAGCGACATCCACGCTCTCCTGTGCTTTCGCCTGCGATTGGAAAACCGCCCCCAAAAGGCCGGTGAACAACATGAAGGGTGTGCGTACCGCTCTCCACATGGCTTCATACTACCTGAAAACCGGATGCTTTGTAGCGGTGTGCCTTCGATCTGAGATAAAGGCTGCGTGAAACAGTAGCCTGACAACACTTTTCAGCTATCGCGTTGCCGCCGCGTTCCGCTATAACAACCGCGAAACAAACGATCCAGGAAACGGTCATGTCCGAAACCGCCGCAAACGATCAAGCCGAAAAACCGATGCTCGGCACGCTGCTTCACGAGGGTGTCTACCGGATCGTCATGCAGCGGCCCGACCGGATGAACTCGCTTTCTTCGGAAATGATGGCTGCGTTGTCGGCAGAACTTGATGAGGCTGCCCGAAATCCGGCAGTACGGGTGATACTTCTGGGGGCAGAAGGCAAGGTTTTCTGCGCCGGACACGATCTGAAAGAACTGACCGCCGCCCGCGCTGAAGCCGATGGAGGCAAGGCGACCTACGTGCGGATCATGGGCCAGTGTTCTGAACTCATGCAGCAGATCGTCCGCCTGCCGAAACCGGTCATTGCGGTCGTAACCGGTGTCGCCACGGCCGCCGGCTGTCAGCTTGTCGCCTCCTGTGATCTCGCCATTGCAACGGATACGGCCACCTTCTGCACGCCGGGCGTCAATATCGGCCTGTTCTGCTCGACCCCGATGGTGGCGCTGTCCCGCAATGTCGCGCCCAAACACGCGATGGAAATGCTGCTCACAGGAGAAAGCATTGACGCTTCGACAGCCAAGGAATTCGGGCTGATTAACCGGATCGTTCCAAGGGACTATCTCGACCAGGTCGTTCAGAAATATGCCGAGACCATTGCCTCCAAGTCCCTGAAAACGCTCAAGATCGGCAAGGAAGCCTTCTACCGCCAACTGGAAATGCCGCTGTCCGAAGCCTATGATTTTGCCGCGCAGACGATGGTGGACAACATGCTGGCGAATGACGCGGAAGAAGGCATTTCCGCGTTCCTGCAAAAACGCAAGCCCGACTGGACGGACAGCTGAAGCGAACATGAACCACGACAGTTATTCCGACATCTACATCAAGGGCATCCTCGATGAGGTCAAAACCGTTGCGATGATCGGTGCGTCGGCCAACAATGTCCGCCCATCCTATTTCGTGCTGAAATACCTGCTGTCAAAGGGCTATGAGGTCTGGCCGATAAACCCCGGGCAGGCGGGCAAGGAAATTCTCGGGCGGACGGTCTACGCTTCCCTCGATGATCTTCCGGACATCCCGGACATGATCGACATCTTCCGCAACTCCGAAGCCGCCGGTCAGATCGTCGATCAGGTTCTGCAAAGCGGCAGATTGCCGAAGGTTATCTGGATGCAGCTGACGGTCCGCCACGACGAGGCGGCAAAACGCGCCGAGGATGCCGGGATCAAGGTCGTGATGGACCGGTGTCCGAAAATTGAATACGGGCGGCTTTCCGGCGAGATCGGCTGGGCCGGTGTCAATTCCAAGACCATCTCCGCCAGACGGCCGACGCTCAAGTCGGGGTTCCAGCATCGTGGACTGACCGGCAAGACGGAGAGCTGAGACTGCCTGACGCACGGAAACGACGTCTCGGCATGCACACGCCCGTGAAATCGCTATTCCAATGACGCGCGGCAAATAGAAAAATCCTGCTTTGACCTCCTTCCAAGGTTCGGTCAAACTGCGGCAAATTCCAAATGGGAGGTTCTTAATGAGCGAAAATATTCCAGGGTTTTCCACGCTGGCCATTCATGCCGGTGCTGCGCCCGATCCGTCCACGGGCGCACGCGCCACGCCGATCTACCAGACGACATCATTCGTTTTCGACGATGTCGACCATGCAGCCTCCCTGTTCGGCCTGCAGGCCTTCGGCAACATCTATACCCGCATCACCAACCCGACAACCGCCGTTCTGGAAGAGCGCGTTGCAGCCCTGGAAGGCGGCACGGCCGCCCTTGCGACGGCATCCGGTCACTCCGCACAGTTGCTCTGTTTCCACACAATGATGCAGCCCGGCGACAATATCGTCGCCGCGAACAAGCTCTATGGCGGCTCCATCAACCAGTTGAACCACTCCTTCAAGAGCTTCGGCTGGAGCGTCAAATGGGCCGACCCGGACGATCTGAATACCTTTGAAGCAGCGATCGACGAGAACACCAAGGCGATCTTCATCGAAAGCCTGGCGAACCCGGGCGGTATCGTCATGGATATCGAGGCGATCTCCGCACTTGCAAAGGCCAAGGGCATCCCGCTTGTCGTCGACAACACGATGGCAACACCCTATCTGTGCCGCCCGATCGAACATGGCGCCGACATTGTTCTGCACTCGCTGACCAAGTTCATGGGCGGCCACGGCAACTCCATGGGCGGGATTATCGTCGACGGCGGCAGCTTCGACTGGTCCGCCGGCGGCCGCTACCCGCTCCTGTCCGAACCGAGACCTGAATACCAGGGCATTGTGCTGCACGAGACATTCGGCAACTTTGCCTTCGCGATCGCCTGCCGTGTGCTCGGCCTGCGCGATCTGGGTCCGGCGATTTCGCCGTTCAACTCCTTCATGATCCTGACCGGCATCGAGACCTTGCCGCTGCGCATGCAGCGCCATTCGGACAACGCCAAGAAGGTTGCCTTGCATCTGTCCGGACACAGCAAGGTCAACTGGGTGTCCTATGCAGCCCTGCCGGAGGACAAGCATCACGCGCTTCAGCAGAAATACATGCCCAAAGGCGCTGGTGCGGTGTTCACCTTCGGCGTCGAGGGCGGATACGATACCGGCGTGGCGCTCGTTTCCAAATGCGAGTTGTTCTCGCACCTGGCCAATATCGGCGACACGCGCAGCCTGATCATTCACCCCGCGTCCACCACACACCGTCAGCTGACCGACGAGCAGAAAACGGCGGCCGGTGCCGGACCGGATGTCGTGAGAATTTCAGTCGGCCTTGAAGAGGTCGATGACATCATCGCAGATCTCGATCAGGCACTTTCCGACTGATTGTTGCGAGAAAAAAGCAGCAAAATGCCCGCCTCCCCGGCGGGCATTTTTGTCCCTGCCCTGAGATCAGATCCGGTCATGCCTTATTCCCGGCAAATCTTGCAGCCCCCTGCGAACGTCCATCCGTCCGAGGTCATGCCATGGCTCGACCCACTGCTGTCCGGTTTAGAAAATTCTGTCGAACTTATGCACTTGCGAAAGCAGCATAATTCCTTGCGGTGCCAATTCGGGACACAAAATTGTTTCCCCGATTTGTCGTCCCGATTTGCCGCGACAGCGGCAAGACCGGGAACCAGCACTCCTAGCGGCCGGAGGCTGAAGAAGAAGGCGAAACAGGTTGTTACAGGGTTCCGGCCTTCCTCTGCGCTTCAGCCAGAACGACAAGATCATTGGCAGGTGATCGCCTCACGCGATTCAATTCCGGATTAACCGGACAGCAGCGGGTCCAGCGATGGGATGACTTGCGGCTGTCAATCGGGCATCATCAAAGGGCATAGTTTACGG
>JBCDEN010000647.1:0-2834 GCA_039179715.1 Pseudomonadota bacterium | reverse complement strand
CAGCGGGCCGTAGACAATATAACTGTGACCCGTGACCCAGCCGACATCGGCGGTGCACCAGTAGACATCGCCCTCGTGGTAGTCGAACACATATTCATGGGTCATCGATGCATAGACGAGGTAACCGCCTGTCGTGTGCAGGACACCCTTCGGCTGCCCGGTCGAGCCTGATGTGTAAAGGATGAACAGAGGGTCTTCCGCGTTCATTTCCACCGGATCGCACTGGTCGGATACACGCGCTGCCTCGTCGTGATACCAGACGTCCCGCCCGTCCTGCATGTTGACGTCTCCACCGGTGCGCTGAACCACGATAACGGATTTGACCGGCGCCTTTTCCGCCGCCTTGTCGACATTGGCCTTCAGCGGAACCTTGCGGCCGCCGCGCAGGCCTTCGTCTGCGGTGATGATGCATTCGGACGTGCAGCCTTCGATGCGCTGGGCAAGGCTGTCAGGCGAGAAGCCGCCGAACACGATGGAATGGACCGCACCGATGCGGGCGCAGGCCAGCATCGCATAGGCAGCTTCCGGGATCATCGGAAGGTAGATGGTGACACGGTCGCCCTTCTTCACACCCTGACCATGCAGGACGTTGGCGAACCTGTTCACTTCCCTGGAAAGTTCGTTGTAGGTGATGACCTTGTGCTCGCCCGGATCATCTCCTTCCCAGATGATGGCCGCCTGATCGCCACGCTTTTCCAGATGACGGTCGACGCAGTTGGCGGCCACGTTGAGCGTGCCGTCCTCGAACCATTTGATCGAAACGTTGTGGTAGTCGTAGGAGGTGTTCTTGACCTTCGTGTAGGGCTTGATCCAGTCGACCCGCTTGCCGTGCTCGCCCCAGAACCCGTCAGGGTCTTCCACGGAGCGCTGGTACATCTCCAGGTATTTCGCGTTGTCGACATGCGCCCGTGCGGCAACCTCCGCCGGAACGGGGAAAACAGAGTCTGACATATGAGAACCTCCCGAAACAATATGAACCGGTGCGGGCACACGTCATCCTCCCCGCGCCCGGTTTGTTTGCCGGGGGCCATTATGCTGATCGCCCCCATAGGCGTCCAGAACCAAACCTTAGTCCTTTAGTCGCCGAGTCCTTGGTCTAATGCGTTCAAATACGTAGTGATTTAAGCGTAAGTCATGTGTTGGAGCCCGGCACTGGGGCTTTGCCCGCAAGGGTGCCGGCTCAAGAACCGAACCAGCCGATCACGACACCCTGGACAACAAGGACACCGAGCCAGTGGCCGCCGTCGATGACGGTCAGGCTCCATGGCTTGCCCTGAAACCGGTGATTTATGATCTGCGTCGTCATGACGATACCGACCCAGATCATCAACGCGGAAATCAGTCCCGCCTGTATCGATGTCTGTCCGGTATGATAGATCACACCTGCAAAGACAAAGGCCATCACCAGCTGGCAGACAAAGGCCAGGCCGAGCGTGACCGGGTCCGGTCTGGTCTGTTCCTCGGTCAGGCTGGCCGCCGCCATCCAGGCCTTGCCAAGCACGCCGTACCAGACCGATCCGAAAATGAACGATGCCACGCCGGCAACCGCCACGGCAATGAGATTGATACCGTCAAACATCATCGGTCTGCCCTCCGCATTTTTGAGGATGCAGGTTGAGTGGAAACGGTCGAAAGATCAAGCGTGATCATGTTCTGCGCGTATCCGGGCTCAGCTGTCCGAAGTGGCAAGGCCGCCCTTCGCAACAATGAATTCAACCACGCGATCCAGCCCCTCTCCCGCCTTGGTGTTGGCGAAAACGAAGGGGCGCGTCTTGCGCATCCTGGCCGCATCCCGGTCCATGACATCGAGATCGGCGCCGACATAGGGGGCAAGATCGGTCTTGTTGATGATGAGCAGATCCGATCTTGTGATGCCCGGTCCGCCTTTCCTGGGAATTTCCTCGCCGGCGGCAACGTCAATGACGTAGATCGTCAGGTCCGCAAGTTCGGGCGAGAAGGTGGCGGCCAGATTGTCGCCACCCGATTCGATCAGCACCAGATCGAGATCCGGGATCGATCTTGTCAGATCGTCGACGGCAGCGAGATTGATGGACGCGTCTTCGCGGATCGCGGTGTGCGGACAGCCACCGGTCTCCACGCCGCGGATCCGGTCGCTCGGCAAGGCCTGGGACCGCATCAGAGCCTCGGCATCCTCACTTGTGTAAATGTCGTTCGTGATGACCGCGATCGAATAGGTGTCGCGCATCGCCTTGCAAAGACGGTCGGTGAGGGTGGTCTTGCCGGAGCCGACGGGACCACCGATGCCGACGCGCAGGGGGCCGTTTTGTGACGTCATGAGCGAAAAAGCCTCGAATATTGTGTTTCGTGCGCCATGGACGCGATGTCCGCGTGGAATGCCGAGCTGCCGAGATCGTCAAGCCCTGCGCGGAGCGCGTCTTCGGCAAGCTTGAATATGGCCGGTTCCAGATTGGCCATGACACGCTGGCCGTCATTTTGGCCGAGCGGAACAGCCCGTATGGCTGCGGAAACCAGGTTTGCGGCAAAGGCCTGGAGAAAAGACGTGACCGCGGCATCAGCCGGAATTGCGTGCGCTGCGCAGACAAGCCCGACAGCCACCGGATAGGGCCATTCGTCCTGATCTGCATCAACAATTTCTGCAAAGAGGCTGGCAAAGCCGTTGCCTTCCGGCATCCAGCTCTTCTGGACCGTTCTCATGAACGCCGTTCCCTGGGCAGCGGTTTCAAGGCGTCTTTCCCCTGAAGGCTGCAAGGCCAGGCCAAGCGCGCGCAAGTCCCGGATGCCGGTGATGTCGCTTGCCGGAAAACAGCGGCAGGTCTCGGCCAGAAGGATCGCGTCGGTGCGCCCTGCCCCAT
>JBCDEN010000060.1:0-11089 GCA_039179715.1 Pseudomonadota bacterium | reverse complement strand
CGAAAGAGCACCAGTCCTGCCCGGCCGGCTCCGATACGGCCCTGGAGTTTGCCTTTCTGACCGCACCGGACAAACGCGACCCGGCCCTGATTGCCAAGCTCGACGCGGTGGCCGGGCGTGTGTTGAACCGGGACTGACCGAATTGCCCATCTGAATTGGCTTCGACCACCGGCGGAAACTTGGTATAACCACCGGCCGGGGGCTTCGGCCGGAACGCTTTTAAAAGAAAGACATGTGATGACCGAACAGACGATCCAGGATGAATTGATCGATTCCATCCGCACGATCAGGGATTATCCGAAAGAGGGAATTCTGTTTCGCGACATCACAACGCTTCTGGGGGATGCGCGCGCGTTCCGGCGCGCCGTCGATGCGCTCGTGCAGCCATGGGCCGGGTCGAAGGTTGATCAGATCGCGGGCATCGAGGCGCGCGGCTTCATCCTGGGCGGTGCCGTGGCCCATCAGCTTTCGGCAGGCTTCGTTCCGATCCGCAAGAAGGGAAAACTGCCGCACGAAACCGTGCGGATCGCCTATTCGCTTGAATACGGTCTCGATGAGATGGAAATGCACAAGGATGCAATTCAGCCTGGCGACAGGGTGATCCTTGTCGATGACCTGATCGCGACGGGCGGGACTGCGGAAGCGGCCTGCAAGCTGCTCAAGTCCATGGGAGCAAATATCGAGGCCGCCTGCTTTATCGTCGATCTGCCGGATCTTGGCGGGCGCGCCAAGCTTGAAGCGCTCAATGTTCCCGTGCGCACGCTTGTGGAATTTCCCGGGCACTGACCTCATGCCTCCTCCAGCGGATGGACCGCGATTTTCCCTCCAGTTCCGAAACGATTTCGAGGTCCTACTGAAATGGCGGCGGGATGTGCGCCGCTTTCGCACCGATCCATTGCCGGAAGGCATGCTCGACCACCTTCTGCAGCTGGCGGATCTTGCACCTTCCGTCGGCAACAGTCAGCCCTGGCGGGTCGTCGTCGTGGAAAGCCCGGAAAAGCGGAACGGTGTGATTGCCAGTTTCGAGACGGAAAACGAAGCCGCGGCGGAGCAATATTCCGATGACAGGGCAACCCGGTACAGGCAACTTAAGCTGGCCGGATTGCGGGAAGCGCCGGTGCATCTGGCCATCTTCAGCGACGATACGCCGGAGCAGGGACATGGCCTTGGCCGTGCGACCATGCCTGAAATGCTGGCCTATTCCACGGTCAGCATGGTGCAAACATTCTGGCTTGCCGCCAGGGCTGAAGGAATAGGCGTTGGCTGGGTCTCGATCCTGGATCCGGCCGTGGTTTCCAGAATTCTTCAGGTTGACGCGAGCTGGCGGCTCGTGGCTTATCTATGCGTTGGCCATCCTGAAGAAGAACATGTCGACCCGGAACTGGAACGAGCGCGATGGCAGGCGCGCAGTTCACTTTCAAGCAGGGTTTTTCACCGGTAGGAGCGCTTAAATGCCTGTAGTCATTCGCAAAACGGAAGAAGCGGATTATCCAGCCGTGCGTCAGCTCCTGACCGAGCGCTGGACCGCGCCGGAAATCATGCTGGACAACGAGATGGTCGATGCATCCCGGCTGCCCGGCTATGTTGCCTTCGATGGAAGCGAACTTGTGGGTCTCGTCACCCTGATCAAGCGCGACAGTGAGTGGGAGATCCTGACGCTGGATTCCATCAACCGCTGGGGCGGTGTCGGCAGTCAGTTACTTGATGCCGTCGTAACGGAGGCGCGCTCCCGTTCCGTTCCGCGTCTGACGGTCAGAACGTCCAACGACAATCTGGATGCGTTCCGGTTCTATCAGCGGCGGGGCTTCCGTTTCGAGCGCATCGGCCAGGGGGTCATTGACGAGGAACGCGAGCAGAAGCCCGGCATTCCGCTGCGCGGCGATTACGGGATCGAGATCCGCGACGAAATCCTGTTTGCGCGGACCTTGTAGGGCTTTCGACGTCCAGCCCTTGCGGGCGACCCGATCCGTGTTTCGTGCTCCGCCGGGATTTGCGCAGCCTGTTCCTGTATGCTCGTATCCGGAAGATGCCCATTGCGGAGGATCGAACACGCATGGCCCTGCAATCGAAACGGCAACACAACATGGTGACCGTCGCGCGTGCGTACGGACCGATGGAATGGGCGTTGGCGACATCGCTCCTGATGAGTGCGAATATCCGCGTGTGGGCCTTCGATCAGGCCATTGCGTCGGTCGCCTGGGACAAGATGTTCGCCTGGGGAGGGGTTTCAATCCGCGTACCGGCATCGCAGGCCGCCGAGGCGTGTACGCTGCTGGACGGATTTTCGCCTGTGCGAACCAGAGGCGCCCTGGAAAAGGTGCTGGTCGCGATCCTTGTGTTCCTTCTGTTTCAGGTGCCGCCGCCGCCCTCAGGCTTCTTTCATCAGCGCGCTGTTGCTGTTTCCGGTGAACGAGGCCAGGACAGATCACGCGACGCGTAGGCGGCGCCACAGTCGATCAGCCTGAGTTGTCCTCCAGTCTTTCGACAAAGACGGTTGCCTTGAACGAAAACACCAGCGTTCCGTCCTGATTGTGCGCCAGCATGTCGGAATGCACGAGACCCCATTCGGGCCTGCTGCGGCTTTCGGTCTTGCCGGTCACAATGCGCGTGTAGGTCAGGGTATCGCCGACAAAGACCGGCTTGATCCATTTCAGATCCTCAAAACCGGGCGAGGGACCGATCCTTGCGAAACGGGAGCCGGCGTCGCGGGCTTCTTCCTGCATCGCTTTCATTTTCGCGACGAACAGTTTCATGAAGACGGATGCCGTGTGCCAGCCCGACGCGCACAGACGTCCGAAATGGGTTCTGGCCGCGCCTTCCTCGCTGAGGTGAAAGGGTTGCGGATCGTATTTTTCCGCGAAACGGATGATGTCGTCCTTCAGGAACGTGTGCCGTCCGAGTTCCAGGGTGTCGCCCTTGCGGACATCTTCAAAAAAATCAATCATTGGCCCGGCTCCCGTCTTTCGAAGAGGACGGGGTTCTCCCAGTCGATGACGTCCTTGCCGTTCTGGTTGGCGGCGCGGATACGGATGAAGACGAGGCCGAGTCCGGGTTTGGAGCGCAGGGGTTTCGTACCCAGGATCTGCGCATGCGCCGACAGGGTGTCTCCTGCAAAAACGGGGTGTTTCCACCTGAGCTTGCTGATGCCGGGCGATCCGCGACCGGTGCTCTTGTTGAAAAGGTTCAGGGCCAGAAGGCGCATGACAATACTTGCGGTGTGCCAGCCGGATGCTGCCAGCCCGCCAAGCATGGACGCCTTGCCGCCTTCCTCGCTCATGTGAAAGTCCTGGGGGTCAAACTCGCTCGCGAATTCGATGATGTCGTCGCGGGTGACCTCGATTGAGCCGAGCGGAATGTCCTGCCCGGCGGCGAAGTCTTCAAAATACTGAGGATGCGTCATTTGGTTGGGCTGTGTTGTCTTGAAGCGGAGCCGGCCACGGATGCGGCGGGAGGGTGTTGATGTCTCCTGTCCTAGCACAGGAGCGGATGCATTTTCGATAGGCAGGCCACAAAGATGCGCTCTAGAGAGAGCGTGTTCGAAAAGGTCATGGCCCCATACCTGATGATGTTGTCCGCGCAAGTCAGCAAGATTTGTCAGACGGCCAGGTGCTAGTGTCCCGGAAATCAAGCAAGGGCCGCTTCCAATGACACAGCACGAGAAACCAAGCATATCACCAAGGGATGATGGCTATCTCAGGCGCTTCACGCGGGTGATCGAATACATCTATGCGCATCTCGATGAAGATCCGGATCTGGCTATGCTTGCCGAAGTCGCGGCCCTGTCTCCGTGGCACTGGCATCGCGTCTGGCAGTCGGCCTATGGCGAATCCATCGTCGCGACCGTCAAGCGGCTGAGGCTGCACCGGGCCTCGGCGGACCTGACCTATTCCAGGATGCCGATTGCCGAGATCGCCACGCGCGCCGGATACAGCAGCCTCGAAGCCTTCAGCCGGAGTTTCAAGAAAGTCTACGGCCAGTCGCCCTCCGCTTACCGGAAGGCCGGTGTCGAAGGCCGTCTCCAGCCCGCCAATGGCGGTGCTCCCATTCCAAAAACAAGAGGATCTCTTCTCATGCACCAGGTTGAAATCAAATCCATTCCGACCGAAAAGCTCGCCGTCATCCCGCACAAGGGGGCCTATATGGAAATCGGCAAGGCCTTTGAAAAAGCCATCGGCGTTCTCGCGAGCCGTAATCTCCTGGGACAGGTGGGGATCATGAAAGGGCTCTACTATTCCGACCCGACGCATGTTCCGGAGCACGAACTGAGGTCGGCCGCCGGTGTGGCGGTGTCCGACGGCTTCAATGTCGAAGCTCCGTTCGAGGCAGTGAAGACCTATGGCGGCGACTATGCCGTCCTTCACTACAAGGGACCTTATGCGGACATGAAATGGGCCTACGAATGGCTCTATGGTGAATGGCTCACACGATCGGGCCGTGAGCCGGCGGATGCGCCCTGCATGGAAGTCTATCTGAACAATCCTCGGGACACGGCCCCCGCAGATCTCCTGACCGACATCTGCCTGCCGCTCAAACCGGCTGTCTGAGAGATCAGGCGGACAGGGGCCAGAACACCAGGATTGCCGGGATTGCCACCGCAAGCACGAGGATCTCCAGGGGCAGGCCGATGCGCCAGTAGTCTCCGAAACGGTAGCCTCCCGGTCCCATGATGATGGTGTTGTTCTTGTGTCCGATCGGCGTGAGAAAGGCGCATGAGGCCGCGACCGCGACCGCCATCAGGAACGGGTCGGGATTGACGCCGAGGCTCCCGGCGATCTGCACGGAGATGGGAGCTGCAATCAGGCAGGTGGCGACATTGTTCAGGAAGTCGGACAGGGTCATGGTCACGATCATCAGGACGGTGAGGGTGACCCAGGCCGGCGCGCCCGCCGTCAGAGCGACGATGCCGTCAGCGATCAGTTGGGCATTGCCTGCATTCTCGAAGGCCTGGCCAAGCGGGATCAGCGACCCCAGGAGAACGATCACTTTCCATTCCACCGCGTTATAGACCTCCGAACCGCTGACAAGGCCTGTCGCGGCATAAAGGACGACGCAGGCGGCAAGCGCCACCGGCAGGTAGGCAAAGCCGGCAACGGCCACCGCGATCGCCAGGATAAAGCCGGCAATTGCCAACCAGGCCTTGTTGCGCTGGATCATGTCTGTCCGGCGGCCCTCGAGCGGCAGGACACCAAGCCATGAAAAGGCGCTTTCAAGCCGCTCTTCGGTGCCGATCATCAACAGCACGTCGCCCGGACGGATGATCTCGTGCCGGACCCGTTTCTGGATGCGGCGGCCCTCGCGTGAAATGCCGAGCAGGGTGACACCGTGACCGTAGAGCAGCCGAAGCTTGAAGGCGGTCGTCCCGGTGATGCGGGCGCTGTCGGGCGCGATCGCCTCGGCCAGAGACAGCGAGGACCCGCCAAGGCCGCCCTTGTGCTGCTCCGATCCTGCAAAATCGAGTTTGGCTGCTCCCATGAAGCTTTCGATTGCCTTGGGATCGCCCTCGACCACGAGGAAATCTCCGCTCTTGATCGGTTCGCGGCGGGCAAAACCCCTGATCCGCCGGCCGTTCCTGATGAGGCCGATAATGGTGACATCCTTTTCTTCCGCAACCGGATAAAGATCGCCCACCGCCACGGGCTTTTCCTCGGAGACCTTGCTGACTTTCAGTTCGGCCGAGTAGAGACTGTCGGCCAAACCGTCGTCTTTCGGCTTCTGCCTGAAGTGAGCGGGCAGGAAGCGCCAGCCGAACAGGGCGACGAAGGCGATGCCGAAAACGGCGACGGTGAGCCCGACCGGTGCAAAATCGAACATGGCAAACGGACGGCCGAGCGCGTCGGACCGATATTCCGCAATGACGATATTGGGCGGTGTGCCGATCAGGGTGATCATGCCGCCGAGAATGGTCGCGAAAGACAGTGGCATCAGCGACAGGCCCGGAGAGCGGCCCGCCTTCTTGGCAGCTTCCAGATCCAGGGGCATCAGCAGGGCAAGCGCGGCCACGTTGTTGATGATGCCGGAGAGGCCTGCGCCAACCACCGACATCAGCGTGATGTGGCGCGCAAGGCCCCTTGATGCCGACAGGAGATGGTTTGCGATCAGTTCGACCGCGCCCGAGTTCATCAGCCCCTTGGAGACGATCAGGACCAGCGCGATGATGATGACCGCCGCGTGGCCGAAGCCGGTGAATATCTGATCTGAGGGTACGAGCCCTAGAAACGCGCCGACAATCAGCGCGGCGAAGGCGACAAGATCGAACCTGACCCGGCCCCAGACAAGCAGCGCGAAAACAATTCCGAAAAGCACGAACAAAGCAATTTGGTCAAAGGTCACGAAAAGCGTCTCCGGAAAAATAACTGTGCCGACAGCCCGAAGCTGAACATGGCCGAACGTTAATCTCAAGGCCACTCATCGGACATCTGCCATGGCCATATCTCTTTCAGACGCAAGGCAATGATGCACTTGCAAGCAAGGGAGTGAGTGAAATGAAATTCAGAGGTCAAACCTACGACAGTGTCGAGATCATGGCCCGCGCGGCGCAAAGCCAGGGCGATCTTTTCGGATCCTTCTTCGGATTTCGAAAAAACCAGGGCAAATGGCACGACAGGAAAGGTCCGAACCCGCTGACCATGCAGGGGCTGGACCGAAGCTGACAAAACCCCCGCTGGAGGACCAGCGGGGGTTTTGCCGTTCCGGTCCCGGCAGCATTCTAACAAGGCAACTCGGATGGCCGGAAATAGGCGCCGGGGATGCTCTTTACGTCATAAAATCAATGGTTTGTTTCCACGTGTCCGAATTGTAATGCGTCCTTCACGCATCGGACACGCGGGCTCCCCATATTCCCTGCAGAGGCAAGGACAAAACGTTCTTGCAATGAAAAGGGAGTGAGACCATGGAATATAATATTCGTCCCGACTACCAAACGTACCGCCTGTTGCAGGAATACGGTGCGCCGAAAACAGGCTGGAGTTCAAAGGCCGGCCATCATGGGCGGCACAAATGGAGGGATCAGCAAGGTCCCAACCCGCTTTTGATGATGGGGCTTGACCGAAGCTAAGAAAAACCCCGTTGGCAAGCCAACGGGGTTTTTCTTTGCGCTGAAAATGGTCAGGCCGCGGTCACAGACTGGGCCGGACGGCCTGTGGGATCCGAATGGTGGCGGCCAGAAAGCAGCCCTTGCCGTGATAGACTGACGGTCCAAGGCCGATTTTGTTCTCGGGCATCGATTAGGACATGACTTGAGCGCCGCTACAAGCTGACCTAGATTTGCAGGCGGCCCGAGATCGGGTCGTCGATATCTTTCGGATGGGTGACAAGCGCGGCGAGCGCAAGGCGCAGGCCTTCCGACGCAGTCTCGACGGACATGCTGGGCGCGCCGAGGTTGTTTTCCATGGCGGCGACTTCCGGCAGGTGGGGGAGGTGAACCCAGCCCGCCGGAATGGCCGTTTCCAACTGCGCAACATGGTGCATGATCCCGTAAAAGAGATGGTTGCAGCAGAACGTTCCCGCTGCATCGGAAATGTCGGCGGGAATGCCGCGTTCACGCATGGCCTTGACCATCGCGCGCAGAGGCAACGTACTTTGATAGGCCAGCGGACCGTCCGGTGCCGTCGGCGCACCCTGAAGGGTAAGGCCCGCATTGTCCTTGAGGCCGTAGCGCGATGAATCGTTGAAATTCAGCGCGATCCGCTCAACCGTGATCGTGGCGCGGCCTCCGAATTCGCCCATCATGACGACGGCATCGGCGCCGGTCTGCGCCATTGCTTCCTTCACTGCGTCGATGCAGACGAAGAACGTGTTGGGAATAACCCTTGAGACGATCCGTGCACCTTCGACGGTTTCCCCGTCCAGCCGTCGGGCGACCATTTCGGCCGGATTGACCGGGGTCGTCCCGAACGCCTCGAAACCGGTAAGCAGGATCGTTTTCATCCGCATCTCCCTCGCGGCAATCCTAGGCGATTTCCGTCGCCGGCACTATCGCAGGAGGCTCAAGACCCCGATCAGGTATTGAACTTGAAAAGCAGAACGTCACCGTCCTTGACGATGTACTCCTTGCCTTCATCGCGTGCCTTGCCTGCCTCCTTGGCGGCGTTTTCGCCGCCGAGCGACACGTAATCGTCATAGGCGATTGTCTGCGCCCGGATGAATCCCCGTTCGAAATCCGTGTGTATGACGCCGGCCGCACCGGGAGCCTTCGTGCCTTCCGTGATCGTCCAGGCCCTTGTTTCCTTCGGACCGGCGGTAAAATAGGTGATCAGGCCGAGGAGGTCATATCCAGCACGGATCATGCGATCGAGACCGGGCTCTTCCAGGCCGATTGTTTCCAGGAACTCGTCCTGCTCTTCCTTTTCAAGCTGCGAAATCTCCGCCTCGATTGCCGCGGAAATGACAACGGCAACGGCGCCTTCCTGTGCCGCCCTTTCGGCCACCTTCTGCGAAAGTGCGTTGCCTTCGCCAGCCGAGGCCTCGTCGACATTGCAGACATAAAGAACCGGCTTCGACGTCAGAAGGTTCAAACCCTTCAGCATCTTTGCTTCTTCCGCGTCCGCGGTTTCAAGCATGCGTGCGGGTTTGCCGTCCTGAAGAAGGGCCAGCGCGGCTTCCATGATCGGCAGAACCGCCTTGGCCTCCTTGTCGCCACCGGTCGCCTTTTTCTTCAGCGGTGCGATGCGGCGTTCCAGGCTTTCCATGTCGGCGACCATGAGTTCGGTCTCTACCGTCTCGGCATCCGCGATCGGATCAATCGTGCCGTCGACATGGGTGATGTCGTCGTCTTCAAAACAACGCAAGACGTGGGCGATGGCGTCGACCTCGCGGATGTTTGCGAGAAACTGGTTGCCCAGGCCTTCGCCCTTGGACGCGCCGCGCACGAGGCCGGCGATATCGACGAAGGTGATGCGGGTGGGAATGAGTTCCTTCGACTGGGCAATCTCGCGGATTGCGTCAAGCCGCGTGTCCGGCACGGCAACCTCGCCGGTATTCGGCTCGATGGTGCAGAAAGGATAGTTGGCGGCCTGGGCGGCAGCGGTTTTGGTGAGCGCGTTGAAAAGCGTGGACTTGCCGACATTCGGCAGCCCGACAATGCCGCACTGGAATCCCATGGGAGATCGCTTTCGGTTCGTTTGTGAAACTGTCGCCGCGCTACATGCCCGAGCGGACCGGGCAGGTCAAGACTTGCCGTCCGGAACGCTTGTTTTTCCAGTCCCCGGCGGCTGTTGACGGTGTTGGAGCTCCCTTTCGCCTATTGCAGTCCGGCAGGGTCGACAACGCCCTTCATGCAGCCCATGGCCATCGGGTTCGCCGCGCGCATCAACTCGCCGAGATCCGATGTCGGGGTGATTGTTCCGCTCAGACTGATCCAGATCTCGTTTATCAAGGTCCGTCCGGTGTCCGGCGTGCACTTGATCTGGACCCGGTCGCCGCTGCCGCTGCCGAAACTCACGTCGAATGCGGCCCGGATTTCGGCCCCGGTGATTTCCTGGCCGACCTTGTTGAAGAAGAGATCACCAACGGAACTGTCGTTGACCAGTCCGGTCAGATAGAGCGTGTCATCGTAGTATTCATCAGCGCCGCCTTCGCCGAAGTAACAGGTGCCGTGCTTGATCCACTCGTGATGATGCAGAAAGCTTGCAAAACCGGGCATGGCGGCCTGAAGCGCATCGGCAGTGGCCGTATCAATCGTCGGAGCGGGCAGGCGATGCCAATTGTCCGGCGTGTCGAGGTTTTTGACGGATGCCGGAACACCGCAATAATCGTTGCCCCTCGGCTGGGGCCAAAGTCCGTGGATCGACAGCTACCGCGTGGTGTGCGGCAGGTTGCCGGCGTTCAGGTCCCTGCATTCCTTCTTGCCCGGCCGGGTCTCGCAAAAGGCGGGCTGCCAGCTGAGGGTCAGAAGGTTATCGTTTGATTCCGTGCCGTTCCGGTCCAGAACCATGCCGTTGTTGTTGCCGGTGTCTGCACCGGTGCGCGTGTCCGCCCTGACGACGTGGACGCCGCAGGCGGCGCTCACCCAGCGCGATGTGGTTACGGGTGCGTCCGGAACCTCGACCTGGAAGAAATCTCCGTCTGCCTTGTTGATGCCGAGCATCACATAGGCGGTGCGCGGCTGCGTGGTGATGTCGCCTGGATTTGTCTGCTTGTTCTTGCTCTGAAATGCTTCGCAGGTTTTCTGCGCGATGAAATAGCCTTCGAGTTTGACAAAGGCGTGGGAAGAGCTCAGGCAAGCAAATGAAAACAAGAAGAAACTCAGAGTTCTCAACATCGCATCTTCCCAAAGGCATACCAGATAACATACTGATTTTACGGGATTAGCTTGTCCGTTTTGTGACGCGAGTCACATTTTTTATTCTTGTTATGGTTGTATTTTCGGGCAGGCTTAATGCTCGATGGATGCCCCTGTCAGCGTCCACCTAGCAGCTTTTTCAGCATCTCGGCCATCGGTCCCGATTTGGGAAGTTCAGCCGGCTTACCCTGGCGGGCCTGCCTGATGTGGCTCTGTCCCTTGGGTTTGTTGGCCTTCGCATCAGCGGCAGAGGACTTGCCGGCCTTGTCCTTCCGCTGGGCTTTTTCGGGCTCCAGTGCCAGGGTGAGCTTGTTGGCGAACTGGCTGTCCTTACTCTCGGCAAGCAAGTCCGCGTGGTCGGCAATGTTTGACAGCAGCGGGTCGAGCCAGTCCCGGTCGGCCTTGGCAAAGTCGCCGAGCACGTAGTTGGAGACGAGTTTCTTGTCTCCGGGATGGCCGATGCCGAGACGCAGCCTGCGGTAATCCGCGCCGATGTGAGCTGTGAGGGACCTCAGACCGTTGTGTCCGCCATGCCCGCCGCCTTTCTTCATCCGGAATTTTGCCGGCGGAAGATCGAGTTCGTCGTAGAGGACAACAATGTCCTCCGGCTCGATCTTGTAGAAGCGCATGGCTTCACCGACGGCGCGGCCGGATTCATTCATATAGGTCGACGGTTTCAGCAGCAGGACCTTTTCGGATCCCAGCCGGCCCTCGGAGACCTGGCCCTGAAACCGGGCGCGCCAGGGCTGGAAACCGGAATGGCGGCGATGGATCTCGTCAACAGCCATGAAACCGATATTGTGCCGGTGT
>JBCDEN010000315.1:0-5567 GCA_039179715.1 Pseudomonadota bacterium | reverse complement strand
TCAGGGCCAGACCCGCGTCCAGATAGGACACATGGTTGAGGGCCAAAATGGGGGCATCGCCCGCCTTTTCAAGGTTTTCCAGTCCCTTGATATCCACCCTGAAGATAGCGCGATAGAGAATGGAAATCGCATCGCGCATCGGATTGGTCGGTAAGGTCTTCAGCATGAGAATGGCGACCAGCCCGTTCAAGGCGCTGAGCGCAGCCATGATTGCGGAGACGGAGACACCGGCCTTCTGGGCGCCGGCAAGCACAAGGCCTCCCAGAGCCATGAGGGCCGCACCCAGCGCATTTGAGGCGGCAATCCGGCGCGCACGGGTCTGAGGGTCGGCCCATGTCTGCAAGGCGGTGAAGGTCGGAACCACCAGAAGCGCACCCGAAATTGCCAGACCCGCCATGTCGATTGTCAAACGCAATGTGCCGTCACGGCCGAGAAGCTCAATGAGACCAGTTGCTGGTGCAGCCTGGGGCAGGGTGGACAGGGTCCAGGCGATGTCGCCGCTGAAGAGCGCGATCAGCAAGGTGCCGACCGGGGCAGGCAGGAGCACGACCCGGCCAGCGGAAAGCCACGCGGCAAGTGCGGAACCGATGCCGATGGAAACTGCAAAAACGGTGAGGAAATAGGTGACGGCGGTTTCATCGCCGCCCAGGACATCCTTAACGATCAATGGCAGCAAAGCAAGCACGATCGAGCCGACCAGCCAGAACCAGGCAGTCATCAAGGCCACCTTTAACATGCGCCTGTTGCCGGCGAGGTCGCCGAGAATGCGCCAGGTGGAAGTCAGCAGGTTCCAGTCCACTTTCAGAGTTGGAGACGCAGCGATCGATTGCGGGATCTGCCTGCTCATGCCGTAACAGGCAAAGGCAAGGACGATCATCGCCGGCGCGAAGATCAGGGACGGGGCATCTGCTGCGAACACGAGCCCGGCCGAGATCGTTCCGGTCAGAATGGCAAGAAAGGTTCCAGCCTCGATCCACGCATTTGCGCGCGGCAGTTCATCGCTCTCAAGATGCTCGGGCAACAGGCCGTACTTGACCGGACTGAAGAGGGCGGACATGCAACCGAAGAGAAACAGCGCGGTAAAAAGGACAGGCAGGGAAGCCGTCAGCATGCCGGCAACGGCGATGCCCGCGCCAGCTATTTCAACGGCTTTCGTGCGTCTTGCCAGAATGGATTTGTCGTATTTGTCTGCCAGTTCACCTCCGAGCGCGGATAAAAACAGATAGGGGACAATGAAGATTGCGCCGGCCAGCGCTATCAGAGCGCCGGTGTTGCCGGTTTCAGCTCCTGTCGCGACAACCTGAAACAGCACCAGAAAGACCAGGGTGTTCTTGAGAAAGTTGTCGTTGAACGCAGACAGGAACTGGGTCCAGAAGAGCGGGGCGAACCGCTTTGACGTGATCAGGGGTGTGCGCATGTCTTGTGTTCTCTCCGGTGGCGAGGGCGGCCGGTGCGGCCGCCCGCGTTGGCTTCTGGGTCAGTCCTGTTCCGGCCGGCTGATATCCATCAGCAGCTTTTCGGTCTTGGCGTCTTCGATCCTGTTGTGAAGCTTTTCCGCTTCGTCCCGGTCCCGGAGCGTCTTGGTCAGGGTCACGGTTGTGTGGACCAGCATAAGCGAGGCCATTGCGTAGAACCCCTTGGCAGAGAAGCTGGCCTCCAGATTGTAAATGCCAAGCGCCATCATGATGGCCGCGACGCTGAAGCTGACGGCCGTGAAAATCATCCAGTTGCTGGACTGTTTCAGCTGAGTGTCCTGCATGGTGTGTCCTTTCTCAATGCTGCTCTTGAATCATAAGGGGCATGTCGGCCTTCAGACGCGCGAGGACGTCCTCGGCCTGGGTTCTGACAGGTGCGCCGCAGCCGGCATCGGCCAGCTTTTCAATCAGCGCGCCGGGCTCTTCGGCGGGACTAAGCAATGCGAACTCCCGGTTGGCCAGATGGCTGCGCTCCTGGTGTTCGGAGATCTCTTCCAGCTGTTCCTCTGCGCGGCTGAGGGCCGATTGCCCCGCGCCGGTGCCAAGAGAATGCGCCTTGTGTATCTGCTCCCTGACCTCCGCCGTGCGCTCTCCGCGCTTCAGGGCACGCAGCCTGGCCTGCGTCCGGTGCAACTGGTCGGTCAGCGAAAGAAGGTCCTCGTCGAAGGACCGTATGGATGTTTCCAGCGCAGCCTTTTCATCTTCCTGGACGGCAATGGCTTCCGCGGCTTCGTGCGCAAGCTGCTCAGCCCCTTTCAGAAGGGCGTTGCGGGCCCGGTTTTCCAGGTCTTCAATCGTCTGGTTCAACTGTCGCAGGCGCTTGCGGTCCATTGCCTGTTCAGCTTTTGCCTTGGCAAGAGCTGCCTGGGCGGTGCGAACGGAAAAGGCTGCGCTGCGTATGTTGGCATCCAGGTCTCGGATGGATCTGCCGTCTTGAGGCACAATGCCGGTGCCGGCAAACAAGGCCTTCAATTGGCTGATAAGGGGTTCGAGCATGACGTCTCCTAAAAAATGAACACTGTTCACTATTTGACAAAACCATACGAGTCAGGCTAGGTCAAGAAAAAAATGAACTGAGTTCACTTTTGATCGAAGAGTGTGGTAAATGGCAGGAATTCAGAAGGCAAAAAGCGAAGAAACGCAGCGGCGGGTTCTGGAGGCAGCGGTCAAAGCGGTTGAGCAAGGAGGACTGGAGGCACTTCAGATCCGCAGGATTGCCGCCGATGCAGGATACTCGGTCGGCTCCGTCTACAAGCATTACGAAGATCAGGATGCCCTGGTGACCGCCGTCGACACGGTCACACTGGCGCGGATCAAGGCAGTGATGGCGCAGGCCGTGGATGGGATTTCAGACCCGCTTGAGCAGTTGAAGGCGCTGGCACGGGCCTATCTGGCCTTTGCGCAGGAACACAGAAATCTGTGGCAAACGCTGTTTGCGCTCAAGATGGCGGAGGGGGCCCCGACACCGGAAATCCATGTGCAGGACCTTGTCGAGCTCCTGGGATTCATCGCTGGACCCTTGCAGCAGCTGGAGGACGATCTCGACGCGGAAACGCTTGCCGCACGTACGCGGACCTGTTTTGCTGCACTCCATGGTCTGGTCGCGATCAGCCTTGAGGATCGCTTCGTCGGACTGACGGAAGACGCGCTCGACAGGGAGATGATGTTTCTTGTCGAACGGCTGGCGGGCAGGTAGGGCACGCCAGCGGTTCTTGTTCAAGTGCCGCAGAATGTTCGGTAGGGCCCCAGTTCTTTGGGGGCAGGCGCGGCATAGGCGTCAAGGCCCTCACGCTCAGAATACGGATCAGCAAGTACACCCAGCAGCCTTTCCACCGGGTCGTAGTCGCCCGACGATTCCGACGCTCTGAGCGCTTCTTCTACCTTGTGGTTGCGGGGAATATAGACCGGGTTGACGCTGTCCATCCTCTGTTTTGTCTCAGCGCCGTTGCCCGCCTCCGAACCAAGCCTCTGTTTCCAGCGGGTGAGCCAGGTCTCCATTCCGTTTTCTTCCGGGAACAGGCTCAGAACGGGACCAAGGTCGCCGTCTGCCGCACAAGACAGCTTGCGGAAGAACCCGGTGTAATCAACCTTGTTTTCCTGCATCTGCGCCAAAAGGGTGTCCGCGAGTTCCTGGTCGTCCTCGGCCCCGATCTGCAATCCGAGCTTGGCGCGCATGCCGGTGAGCCAGGCATCCTTGTAAAGGTCCGGAAAGCGGCCAAGCTCTTCGCTGACCCGTTCAACCGCCTTGTCGACATCATCCGGATCAATGAGCGCGAGAAGGGTTTCCGCAAGGCGGGCGAGGTTCCATTGCGCGATCATGGGCTGGCGGCCATAGGCGTAGCGGCCGCCGTGGTCGATCGAACTGAACACGGCCGCCGGGTCGTAGGCATCGATAAAGGCGCAGGGTCCATAGTCGATTGTCTCGCCGGAGATCGTCGTGTTGTCCGTGTTCATGACACCGTGGACGAAGCCGACAAGCACCCAGCGCGCGATCAGGTTAGCCTGACGCTGCATGACGCCTGCAAAAAACTTCAGATACCGGTCGTCCGTTCCGGCCAGATCAGGGTCGTGCCGGGCGATGGCATAGTCCGCAAGCTGGCGGACCTTTTCGGTTTCGCCTCGCGCTGCGAAAAACTGGAAGGTGCCGACGCGCAGGTGACTGCCGGCAAGGCGCGTCAGGACGGCGCCCGGTTTCGGCCCTTCCCGGTAGATCGTCTCACCCGTGGTCACCGCAGCCAGCGCTCGGGTCGTCGGGATGCCGAGCGCATGCATTGCCTCGCCGATTATGTATTCGCGCAGCACCGGGCCGATCACCGCCTTGCCGTCGCCACCGCGCGAAAACGGCGTCGGGCCGGAGCCCTTCAGCTGGATGTCGCGCCGTTTGCCAGCCCGGTCGAACACCTCGCCAAGCAGGAGTGCGCGTCCGTCGCCGAGTTGGGGCGAGAAGCCGCCGAACTGATGACCTGCGTAAACCTGGGCGAGCGGCGTTGCCCCTTCCGGGCTCTCGATACCGGCAAAGATCCTTTCGCCAAACGGGCTTTCGAGCGCTGACGGGTCGAGACCCAGCTCTGCCGCGAGCTCCTTGTTGAACAGGACGATCTGCGGCTCCGGAACCTTGTCGCCTTTCCACGCCACATAAAATCCCTCCAGATCCCGGGCGTAGGAATTGTCAAATTGAAAGAGCGGCGGATTGGCATTCATCTTGATTTTCCGGACTGAGGGCAGCACAACGTGCAATCGTTGCACCACTATATAGGCAAACCTGCCCTGTTTCCGAGACCGTTTCTTCCATGCATCTGCCGACATGGCCCGTTGTGTTGCGTCAGGCGCCTGATGCCCCGCGCGCTAGGTCTCACCAATCGCAAGCCGTGCCTGTTTGCCACGGTTCTGTCGAATGTGATCGAAGAACAGTCGCAGCGGCACCATCTCGCGATACGCACGCGGGAAATACAGGAAAAAAACCGGGCACATGAGGCATGTATTCCTGCTGGACCGGTATCAGGGTCCCTTGGAGAACATCTTCTGCGACATAATCCTGCAAGAGGTAAATCAGACCTTCACCACGCCTTGCCGCATCCACGGCGACGGAAAGTGAGTTTACGACACTTGTGACCGGAGCGAACCGAGGGATAGGTCTGGCGAAATGCGCAGGCCTTGCCGGACGCGGCCATGAGGTCCTGCTGGGCGCGCGCGACATCAAAGCCGGAGAAAAAGCCGGGCGCGGGTTCGGCAACACGGCGATATGGCTTGCAACGCTCCATGCGGATGGCCCGACAGGCGGCTTCTTCCGGGGCAGTGAACGGCTTGACTGGTGAAGTGCATTTCAATCGCGCTGTGCCGCGGCCCCAGGCGGCTGTGCGGTTTCGGCAATAATAAAAATCGATTTTTTCCTGATCCATAAGATCTGCTCCAGTCAATGCGGCGTAGTGTCCTTGTAATTCAATCAACACCAGGAGTAGTTGTAATGAAAAAGAGCCTTATGGCCCTTGCGGGAGCAGTGTGTCTTTTTGCCGGTCAGGCAAACGCAAATACAATTGTAGAAATCGCTGCAGGTGATGAGCGCTTCAGTACTCTGGTAGCTGCAGTGCAGGC
>JBCDEN010000423.1:0-4363 GCA_039179715.1 Pseudomonadota bacterium | reverse complement strand
CCTTGGTCCACTTGCGGATCAGCTGCAGCGCGTCCCAATAGGCCTTGCCTTCCTCGCTCTCAGCCGGGATCCACGCATTCTGCTTCAAGGTCTTCGGCGACAGCTTTCTGCGGTATTTTTCCGCAACGCTCATGCCGATCTTGTAGAGAACCGCCCCCGGTCCGCGTGAACCGTGGTGGGTCACCATCGCCGTTTTCCCGGTGTTCCTGGAAACGCCGACAAACAGGAAATGGTTGCCGTCGCCCTGGGTCCCCAGATGCTCCTGCGCCATGCGCAGGATCTTCGGATCGTTCAGGAACCTGTTTTCCCGGAACTGGTCGTAAAGGCTCATGGACATGGTGAAGCGCTTGCCGTTGGCACGTCCGCCGCCGCCGAAATGCGTCACCGAATGCGCCGCATCCAGAACCGCCTTCGGATCGGCATCCTCGAACTCGGTCATCATCACGGAGCAGCAGATATCGGCGCTGTGCATTCCCGGATGGATCGCACCGCGCGCAGCCACCACACCGCCGACCGGAATGGTCCCGAGCGGACCGGCCGGGCAGGCATCCGGCATGATCGCACCTGCCTCGACGGTCGGGGTGCGCATCAGTTCGGTCATGTGGTGCCTGACCGCCTTCAGGTTCGCCTCTTCGTCCTCGCCCTCCGCGTCCAGGTTGACGTGAAACGGCTTTGCTCCCGAGGCGGCCAGCGGCAAAACCGGAGCCGGCTTGTAGCCTTCCAGCATCTGGCGCACGTCCTCCAGCGGTGTACCCTGATCGAGCGCGGCCTGGCCGTCCCTGAGCGCGGCACCGAAGGCCTTGCCTTCTTCGTGACCCCACGCGCTCAGCATCGCGCTGGTCAGTGTCGTCGTTTCCGTTTCCATCGTCATCGTCTTCTTCCTTCATACCCGCCTGGCGGCAAGCGTAAGCAGGACCCATTGCATTCAACAATAGACCCGCCGGCATCCGCCAGGCTGTGCAGGGCAAGATCTGGCAAGATCTTCATTCCGCCACCGGATTGCTCCGGGCCAGACTTGAACTGGCACGGGAAGCGCTTTTGCGCCTCCCCTCCCGGCCGTGCCGGGAGGCGTCTACCTGTAATCCTGCCTGCATCCCCAATTTCGCGGCTGAGCCGCATTCGGGCTCCGTTTGAGTTTATGTTACCGGTCAGGGCGACAAATGATGGCAAAACGTTCCTGCTCTACCGATTGAGCTACGCTGCCTCAGTTGGTTGCAGCGACGAGATTCGAACCCGCAACCTGGCGATTATGAGTCGATGTAGTTCTGCGGGCATTCGCCCTGACCGTGTTTTCCGGTGCGGCGGCAAGGAATGACAGGACACGCATGGTCAAGACTGTAGTCCTGCCGGCATCCGCCGCGATTTTTCGTCACTTTCCGTTTCAAGTTCCCGGCCGGTCCGTATCCGGCGGGACAATCGCCCGGTCAGGGCGACAAGATGGGTGCAAAACACTCCTGCTCTACCGATTGAGCTACGCTGCATCAGGTGGTTGCAGCGGCGGGATTCGAACCCGCAACCCGGCGATCCAAAGTCGATGTAGTTCTGCAGGCATTCGCCCTGACCGGTTTGGTTCCTTGTTCGAATACGGCGGCAAGAATGAAGAAACACCGGGGGTCCCGCTCAAGCCTGAGAGCGCTTGCATCGACCATCCCGCCTTCGCAGAAGCGCAGACAGGATGATCTGGAGGGGAGTCGAACCCGCTCGGACCTTGTCCCTGTTTGGAGCAATGTAGTTCCTTCGGCATCCGCCAGATTTCCATGCTGGCGCGGCGGGCGATCAACCCGCCGCGCTTTCACGTGTCAATCGAGATCGATCTTCTCGATCTCCCCGACCCACTGGTCGGTATTCATGGTGCCTCTGGCAAAGGCCGCGACCTGGTCGAACACCGCATCGGAGAAGCCCCCGATATTGAGGATGTCCGGCCGCGACTTGGCCTGGGTCGTCCCGTAAGGTGCAATATCGATGCACACCATCCTGGCATCCGGGTTACGCCTTTTCAGCGTTTCCCATTCACGCATCACGCCGGTCTGGTGACCCGACTGGATCCCGGCCCAGGACTGGTTATCCGAAACCAGGATGACCAGATCCGGGGCGCGGCGCTTGGCATTCAGCCACGCCAGAGGCGCTGCACAGTTCGTTCCGCCGCCCCACTGCTCGGTGAGCTTTCGGGCATTGGTCAGAACGGTGTCTCGCGCGGTCAGCGTGACCGGCCGCACCTTGACCTCGAACGGCAGGACCGTGGCCCCGCGGTTTCGGCGCAGCACCGCCGCGGCAACCAGGGCGGCGACATCAACGCAGCGCGTTGCAGTCGTCGCACCCTTTCGGTAACCGGTCACCGGCGATGCCATGGACCCGGAGACATCCGGACACACAACCACCTGGCCCTTCAGGGCCGGGACATTGGCAACCGAGATCTCCATGGCTTCATGCATTGCCTCACGGATCTCGGACGGCATCTCGTCCGACAGAGCCTGAAAACCGCTCAGGAGCTGATACGGGAAGGCACGCGCTTTCCTGATCCGCTTCGGATCCTTCAGGATATCGGCAACCAGGCGCACGGCCGGCGTCTTCTCGAACCGTGCACCTTCAAAAACGCCATGGCGCAGGAAGGTGTTCAGGTTCATGCGCACCATGTTCCACGTCCCGCGTTCCGCCAGCTGCGTCCAGTCTTCCCTGGAAAGGGGAAGATGCGTCAGCATCTGGAACGGGACATCCGGCAGCGCCTGACCCTTCGGGTTCTCCTTGAACGCCACATAGGCACGGACCTGCTCCGGCAGCTTTTCAACGTCACACGGCTTTCCGATCAGCCAGGCGAACAGGGCGTCTCGCTCTGCATCGCGCGGCTTCGGGTGCACCATCTTGATGACGTCCGCCAGCGACGGATCGTTTCCGATCGACGCCTGCAGCAGCTGATACTCGGTTGCCGCGTTCAGCCATCCACGAACGAGCGCCTTCGGACGTGTTCCGAGCGACTTACGTCCGGTCTGCCCCGAACGCATGATCTTCACGAAGTTGCGCAGCATCCTGCCGTCGGTGACCACATGCGGAAACGCCTTTGCAAGCAGGGCCGCATCACGCGACGCCAGAACCGCCAGCAACAGGGCCGGCAGATCCTTCATCCTGCCCTTCTGGCGGGCATAGACCGCCGTCTTTGCCAGGAAGGCGTCCGGAACCAGTTCGGCCGTTTTCAGAACCGCCTCCAGTTCCAGCTCGGCGGACTGGTAAAACGTGTTGCCGATGGACCCCGTCGCGGCCAGTTGCGCCAGCTTGTGACGGTCCTCATATGCATAGGCCTTGCCACCCGCCAGGTTCCTGGCATCGGCTTTGCCGGAAAAACGTCCACGGTGGGATGCAAACAGGGTTTTGTTCGCCATTTTCTCGCTCCACGAATCCGCGCCTTCAAGGCGTTGGGGTTGATGTCTGTGTTGAGAAGAAGATTGCCTGCACCGGGCTCACTGCAAAACAAAAAACGAAAATGAGGATAAGTATCTGAAATATATAATTTTTTGGAGACATTGACATTTCAGTCAGGAAATTATGTTATATTGAAATATACATAATTATAAAATTGGATAGACACCTTGAAAAAGACTGTCGTCATCGGCTTTCTCGGCACCCAACTGGACGCGGGCAAGAAGCGCCGGTGGCGTCCGTCGATCGCCGTGACGCAGCATGGCCGCTTTCCGGTTCACCGTCTGGAGTTGCTGTATGACCGGGCGCATCATCGACTGGCTCAGAACGTGAAACGCGAGATCGAGGACGCAAGCCCGGCGACCGAGGTGCTTTTGCAAGAGGTCGATCTGCGCGATCCATGGGACTTTCAGGAAGTTTACGGCGCTCTGTTCGACTTTGCGCGGGACTACGGTTTCGACGAGGACCGCGAGGATTACTACGTCCATCTGACGACGGGGACACACGTCGCCCAGATCTGCTGGTTTCTGCTGACCGAATCCCGCCACGTTCCGGCCAAGCTGGTACAGACCTCGCCGCCGCGTGGCGAGGACAGCGACACAAACGGCCAGTACAACATCGTCGATCTCGACCTTTCCCGCTACGACGCCCTTCAGCAGCGCTTCGACCTCGTTGCAGAGGAATACAATGCGCTTCTGAAGGCTGGCATAGAAACGCGGAACGCCGCCTTCAACGGCCTGATTGAACGGATCGAGCTGGTCGCCACCAACACGGACGCGCCGCTTCTTCTGCTCGGAGATACGGGAACGGGCAAGAGCGAACTGGCTGAACGCATCTACGAGCTCAAGCTTCAGCGGCGCAGGGTCAAGGGCCGGCTGGTCCATGTGAATTGCGCCACCCTGAAAGGCGAGCGCGCCATGTCCAGCCTGTTCGGTCATCGCCGGGGATCGAT
>JBCDEN010000168.1:0-7414 GCA_039179715.1 Pseudomonadota bacterium | reverse complement strand
GCGTTGCCCGGGGACAACGCGGCGGCAAACGCAGATGCAATGTCGTCGGCCATAGACACCATCTGCAACGAGGTTGCCGAACATGTTGCCGAAGTCGGTGGCATTGTCATCCTGAGCGACCGGCAGGTGTCGTCCGGGCGGGCGGCGTTGCCGATGGCGCTTGTTGTTTCCGCCGTCAATCAACGCCTGATCGAAGAAGGTCTGCGGCTGAAAGCCTCCTTCATTGTCGAAAGCGGACAGATTTCCTCGGCGCACCATATCGCCGTCGCGCTGGGTTTCGGCGCGTCTGCGGTCTATCCCCTTGCGGTTCAGCTGCGCGCGGAAGAGACCTTCCCCGACGATGCGGAGGCCGCATTCAGCCGCTTTGCGAAAGCGGCCGAAAAGTCTCTTCTCAAGACCATGGGCAAGGTTGGACTTTGCACGGCGGAAAGTTACATCGGGGGGGAATTCTTTGAACCCAATTTCCTCGATACCAGCGACGCGGTGCTCAAGCGCTACTTCCCCAACGTGAAGACGCCGGTCGGTGGCGTCGGCTTCAAGACCATCGCGACAGCCGTCAGCGACTGGCATCAAAGAGCCTTGACGGTGACAGGCGAGAAGGACATCCCGCTCCTCGGTCTTTTCAAGGAACGCGCCGAGGGGGCAGGGCATTCCTTTGGAACGACGGCCGTACGCGGCTTCGTCGATATGACCGAAGAGCCCGTGCGGCTGAATGCGGCACCCGATGCGGGCGCACATGACGATCACCTGCGGCTGCTTCCGGTCAACCGGCTCGAGGATGCCTTCGGTCTTGACGAAAAGGCGTATACCTACACCAATTTCGACAAGCTGACGCCGGAAATGATCGATGCCTTTGCGATCACGCCCGGGTACAGGGCATTCGCCCGGATGATGTCTGAGGAACGGGGCAGGCGGCCCGCAGCCCTTCGCGATGTTCTTGAATTCCCTGCAGATGTCACGTTTTCGGCTTCCGCTGCCGAGTTCGAGCGCGAATTCCGACGCTTTTCACTTGACGGCAATACCTCGTTTCATTTCCGCGGGCTGACAAGCGAACAGGAAGAAAACGGTGTGTTCCGGCTGATGCTGAAAGGCGGGGCCGGAAATCAGCTCTCCCGCCGTTCCGAATTGGCGGAAGCGATTGTCCGCCGCTTCAGGTCGGACATTTACGGACACTGGCTTGAGGAAGGCTACTTGAAGGCGCGGGCCGTCGGCAAGGCCGCCGCGTTTTTGCAGCGCATCCGTACGGCACCAGATACGCTCGGTCTGAACGAAATACAGCCCGCATGCGAAATAACGCCGCTCCTTGCCAGCGGCGCGATGAGCCACGGCGCGCTGGTCGCATCCGCACATGAGGCTGTGGCCCATGGCACGAACATGGCCGGCGGCATGTCCAACTCCGGCGAAGGCGGCGAGCATATTTCGCGCTATGGCACGATCCGCTCCTCGAAGATCAAGCAGTTCGCATCCGGCAGGTTTGGCGTTTGGGCCGGTTACCTTGCCGACCCGTCGCTTGAAGAAATCGAGATCAAGATCGGCCAGGGCGCAAAACCCGGTGAGGGCGGTCAGCTTCCGGCCCCGAAGGTAACTGTCGAAATCGCCGCGGCGCGGGGAGGGACACCCGGTGTCGAGCTTGTTTCCCCGCCACCTCATCACGACACCTATTCCATCGAGGATCTGGCGCAACTCATCCATGATGCCAAGGCGGCCCGTGTCCGGGTCATCGTGAAGCTGGTTTCTTCTGAGGGTATCGGCACCATTGCGGTCGGCGTCGCGAAGGCAGGCGCAGACGTGATCAACGTCGCCGGAAACACCGGTGGCACCGGCGCCGCCGCCGTCACGAGTCTCAAATACACCGGCCGCTCGGCCGAGATAGGTATCGCTGAGGTCCATCAGGCGCTGTGCGCGAACGGTATCCGGCAGAAGGTCATCCTGCGCTGTTCCGGCGCTCATCAGACCGCCAGCGATGTCGTCAAGTCGGCGTTGCTCGGTGCTGACTCCTTCGAGTTCGGCACCACTGCACTGATGATGCTGAAATGCGTCATGGCCAAGAACTGCAACATCAAGTGTCCGGCCGGACTGACCACCAATCCGGAAGTCTTTGATGGCGATCCGAGAGCGCTTGCGCAATATCTTCTCAACATCGCTCACGAAACGCGGGAGTTGCTCGCAGGTCTCGGTCTTCACTCGCTGTCGGAAGCCCGCGGCAGGGCAGATCTTCTTCACCTTATCGACCACGCGGCGCAGGTCGGCCAGTTGGACCTGACCGCAATGCTCACCTGCGTCGAGGACATTCGTGTCGAGGACCCGGTCTATCTGGAAAAGGACTTTCAGCACGACGACCGTTTCATCGAACAGCTCGAACGCGATCTCTTTGACAACAGCCAACCCGGCGTGAAGCTGCGTCCCAATGCGAAACTGAACAATTGCAACAAGACCGTCGGTGGTCAGCTCGCAATCGACATCGAGCGTCTCTTGAACCACCAGATGGACGAGGCGATGCAGGGGCGGGCACAACGGGTTCTGACGGATCATCGCGGCCGACGCTACTTCGATGCCGATACGGTCATGCTTGAAACGCATGGCTCCGCCGGACAATCCTTTGGTGCATTCTGCAACGACGGCATGCGGCTCGACCACGAAGGCACATGCAATGACGGGGTCGGCAAGGGCGCTTGCGGCGGAACCATCGTCGTTCGCTCTCCCGGCGGCGGCTCCGAAGAACCCGGCGGCAATGTTCTTGTTGGCAATTTCGCGCTGTTCGGCGCGACCGGCGGGAGGACGTTTGTCGAGGGGCAGGCAGGTGACAGATTTGCCGTGAGAAACTCCGGGGCGACCGCCGTTGTCGAGGGCGTCGGTGATTTCTGCTGCGAATACATGACCAACGGCGCCGTGCTCAATATCGGCAGCTTCGGCAAGGGTTTCGCCAACGGAATGAGCGGTGGCTTCGCCTATCAGTATGATCCTTATGGCGAACTCGCCGACAAGGCCAGCCACGACTCCGTGCTGCTGAGCAACCTTGACGACGGCTCGTCTCTCTCGGAAATGCATGGTGACGTCGTTCGCCATCTCCTGGCATTGCACTATGAGGCCACCGGCTCACGAAAAGCGGCCTGGCTGATTAAAAACTTCGACAGCGAACGGCGCAATTTTGTCTGCGCGATGCCGAAGTCCCTCCTGCTTTATCAGGACAGCGACGCCATCCTTGCAGCGCGTTCCCGCAAGGAACTGATCGAGGAACTGAGTGCTGCACTGGTGGCGCATCAATTGCGGAAATTCAAGCAGGCGCTGAAGGCCGGCGTGCCGGTTCTGGACGGCGCGGTGCCAGGCTACGGCGAGACCGATACGGACAACATGTACGTTCTTTTGAACAACTATCTGGTTCTGTCGACTGCCCAGACGGTCGCACTTGGCAGGGTGCCGAAAGGCACGGGCATTTCCGATGCAGCCGTCGACAAAGCCGCGCGCAATCTTCTTTTGACAGAGGACTTCTCCGTCCTGAAAAAGCTGCAGGCTTTCGCCAGGACCGCCGTCAGCGAATACAGTGACGAGGAACTCGCTGTCATGATCGCGAACAAGCGCCTGGGCGACTACAAACAGGCCCTGGCAACGCGCAATGTCCTGTCGATGGACAGCCCGGGAACCTATGGCTGGATCCTTTTTCAGAATTCCAAGAACCGCGAAAAAGTCGGGCGACTGCCGGGCTTCGAGGAGCTGTTTGCCAAACACAGCATCACCGACCTCATGACTTTCACGTCAGTGCATTCGAGCTGACAACAGAAACGAACAAAACTGCGGACAACCGTAAATGCAAATTCCGTTTATCCCTGAGGATGCACCTTTCAACGAAGATCAGCGGGCCTGGCTTTCAGGCTTTCTGGCGGGCCTGCATTCGCGTCTTTCCCTTCAGGGCGCGCCGGTTGGAGGCATGGCTGAAGTCCAGGCCAGTGCAGCCGCCCCGCAAGTCAACATCCTCTTCGGAACTCAGACGGGCAACGCGGAAGGCGTCGCTCACGACGCCGCATCTGTTGCAGCGGCCAACGGCTTGTCTCCCGTCGTGCAGGCGCTCGATGATATCGATCTGGAGACCTTTTCCGCATTCTCAAGTGTGGTCATCGTCGTGTCGACATATGGCGAGGGTGAAATGCCGGACAATGCACAATTGTTCTGGGACGCGCTTTCGGCAGAAACGGCGCCACGGCTGGAGGGCATGTCCTTCGGCGTTCTTGCGCTTGGAGATACCGGTTACGATGAATTCTGTCAGGCCGGCAAGCTGATCGATATGCGGCTGGAACAGCTTGGCGCACAGCGGCTCATGAGCCGCGTTGACTGCGATGTCGACTTCGAGGACGTCGCAGCGGGCTGGCTGGACGAAACCCTGCCCAGGATCGCCAAGGAGCAGAATGCGGGCCAGGTCTCTGCGGCCGTGCCGGGCGGTGCGCCTGCTGCTGCGCCGGTCGATCAGCCGGTCAAGTCCAAGTGGTCGCGCAAGGCGCCGTTTCCAGCCGAGGTGGCCGTCAACCGCCTGTTGTCGAGCGAGACGTCCTCCAAGGAGATCCGCCACTACGAGTTCGCATTGGCGGACAGCGGAATTGCCTATGCCGCCGGGGATGCACTCGGTGTGATGCCGGTGAACGACCCGGCATTGGCGGAGGCGATCCTGGACCATCTCGAAGTGCCGTTCGAGGCGGAGGTCGCAGGCATCGAAGGAGCGATCGGTGACGCGCTGCGCGACCGTTTCGAGATCTCAACGCCGTCCAAGGACCTGATTGGCGAGATTGAGCGCCGCGCCGGGAACGAGGAACTGTCGCACGTCATCCAACACGGCGACAAGGAGGCGCTGGAGGCCTGGCTCTGGGGCAGGGACAGCCTCGACCTGCTCCGCTTGCTTCCAAAGGGCAACCTGAGCGTTTCTGACTTTACCAGGCTGCTCAAGCCGCTCCAGCATCGGGCCTATTCGATTTCGTCAAGTCCGCTGGAGGCCCCGGATCACATTCACCTGACCATTGCCAGCGTGCGTTACCGGACATTCGGCCGCGAGCATGGCGGCGTCTGCTCCACCTATTTGGCCGACCGTATCGAGGACGAGGCAAAAGCCGGAATATTCCTGTCTCCAAACAAGGCATTCCGATTGCCGGAGGACAAGGACCGGCCGGTTATCATGGTCGGTCCAGGCACCGGCATCGCGCCGTTCCGGGCCTTCCTTCAGGAACGCCGTGCCAGCGGTGCGAAAGGCAAGAACTGGCTCTTCTTCGGAGATCAGCACAAGGCGTCCGACTTTATCTACGAGGACGAGTTGAATGAAATGAATGCCCAGGGGGTCCTGACCCGCCTGGATCTCGCTTTTTCCAGGGATCAGGACCAGAAGATCTACGTCCAGCACCGCATGAAGGAAAACGGTCAGGACCTCTATGACTGGCTCGAGAATGGCGCCTATTTCTATGTCTGCGGTGATGCCACACGCATGGCCAAGGATGTCGACCAGGCACTTCACGACGTGATCGCGGAAGGCGGAAAACTCTCATCCGATGGTGCCGCTGACTATGTTGCAAACCTGAAACGCGAAAAGCGTTACCTCCGGGACGTCTACTGACGCATTCGTTCAATCCGGCCTCGACCAGAAAGCTTTCTTCCGTGAACAAGCCCATTCAAGACAATCAGCTTTGGCCACGACTGGTCGTCGACAATGCAGACCGCAAGCCTGCACGGCAAAGGAAGGAAAAACGCAACGAGCTGCAGGAGCTGTTCCTGACAGCGCCGCATCGGCTACGCGCGCTGGACGAGGGCATTTCCTTCCTGCAGGCGTGGTTGCCGGGTTTTGAACGTGTGATTGCCACGACAACGAATGAATGCGCCGTCACAACCGAAATCGGCATCTATCAGGAACCCATGGTCTGCGGAAATGAGCTCGTCTTCGACAATGAGGGCATATCCGTCAGGTTTCTTCCCTCGGCCGTTGAGAACCTTGTCGCGGTCGACGCGCATCCGGCCCGCAAGATACCGCCAACCATCAGTCTTTTCGATGCCGACGGCGCGACGGCCCACAAATGCCTGATTGCCTCGCTGTCCGATCAGCTCGCGTTTGAAGTGCTCATGTATGGCACGAAGGAAAAGGATATGGGCTCCTGTTTTCAGAAGCAGAAGCGCCAGATTTTCTTCGGCTTGTCGAACCAGGGCGCACAGACGATGACGACGCGTGCCTTCGATGACATGGGGCTCTCGGACAATCTCGACTGCTGCATGATTGACGGCGGCAGCGCGCGCCTCGAACGGCTTCATCAGCTAGATGCCGGCAAGGCCTGGACGATCGACCGCCAGGTAATCCCGCATTTCCTGAGATATGTCTCGGAACTGCGTCAGCCGATGCTGCTCGCTGTGCTGAACAAGGCCTGCCTGCAAATGAAGGCAGGCCGTCTCGACGGGATTGCACAACATGACAGCGTCTTTGAGCTTACGCTCGGCGCAAACCGCACCTATTTCGATCCAGCACAGATCGCAGAATTCTGGATTGTCCGGTCAGGTTCGAGCCTTTCTCTGGAGTGTTTCAGCGCATCTGGCGCTTGTGCTTTGGTTCTCGCTCAGCACCGGGTGCCTGAATCCCGGTTCAATGCTTCCTGGATAGAAATACTGAATTCCCTTCCCCGACTGCACAAAAGACAGCGAGGCTAGAAGTTCGATATGCGTGAAAGTACTGTCGATTACCAGCCAGAAGAAACCGGCCGCACGTCCTACAGCGCAGAGCGCCTTTTCATTTACGGTTTGAGATGTGTCCAGAACGGCTTCTATGCGGAACATTTCGACCAATGGCGGGAGGTCTGGGAGGGCTACAGACGCTACTTTGGATCACGCGATTGCACACCGGTTCTGGATGCGCTGTGGCGGTTCGTCCGCAATTACCGCCGCTACGCCAAAAGCCCGACCGGATTTCACAGGCTGGATTGCCCCCGCATGGCGCGGGATGAATATCTTTCCATGGCGCTTTTGTCGGCCTTGCAGCACCACGACGAGGCATGCGTCCGCAGATGTCTCGATGAAATCGCAAGACCGGCCGGACGGGCTGCGCTGCAGGCAACCGCCTGGCAGCTTGGAGCAGAGTATCTGGGGCTCGGTCAACGTTTCTTTCCGGTTTCGGAGACAGACGTTGAAACGACGCTGATCACCACCGAAGCAATCGAAACGGCAAAGACCGCGACACGTCACTAAGTCACAGGGAGGAGCGCGAGCTGAACGCGCTGCTCCTGCAAACGCGTTAGGGTACGGCCCCATAAATGAAGCTGATTTGGCGGCAGAAATGGCAAAATCTCGGGAGGAAGCGTGTGCAGAGCGGGCTTTTTGCCCGGTCAAGCGCGGTGACGCTGCGAGGTACAGCCATTTTGCCGTCCTTCGGATTTGGCCGTTTTGGCCATCTGCCACGTCG
>JBCDEN010000628.1:0-2986 GCA_039179715.1 Pseudomonadota bacterium | reverse complement strand
GCGAGGATAGCCACGGCACGCGGATAATTGCCGCTCTTGAGAGACGATCGTGCTTCGTTTTCAAAATCCTTTTCACGCCATGTCATGGAGTTGGCGGGAAGCAGGTCGTTCAACATATCCGACAGGCGCCTTGGGCCGGTGGTGGGAATGCCACGTTTGGCATAGTTTACCGCATTTTGCGAATGGTCGTGCTGTATGAACGGGGCCTCTGCCGTGAGCGCCGCGTTGTAGTATTTTGCGGCTGCCCGATAGCGGCCGTTGGCAACGGATGCACGGCCGAGCGCCCTCAATTCCTCTACACCCGGATCGAGCGCCTCGACCGGTTCACCAAGAAGGGTTTCCGCGTGGCTTATGTCGCCGTCTTTAAGGTGGACGCGGAGGGCAAGGCGGCGCGCCTGATGCCTGAATTCTGCGGCTTCCGGTAAGGCCGCAAGAACGGTGGCGACGGATGCGCCCGCGGCGAGCCGGATCTGGGCCAGATGCAGCAGGGCGTCTGAAGGTTCACGGTCTTCACCGCGTCTGGAAAGCACATAGGCATTCAGTTCGGGCTCCAGGCGGTCGAGCGTAGCGTCGTCGTATCGACCGGCAAAGCTGTCTAGCGAATTCAGGGTTTGACCGCTGCCGAACGAGGCGTTCGCGCAACGCAGCATGTTCCGGCTTGCCAGGAGGTATTGCAGATAGGTATAGGCCCGCACCAACAGGTTGGATGGTCCTCCCTGTTCGTAACCCGTCGTGAGGATTGCAATGGCGCCGAGAAAGTTGCCTTGTCTGCAAGCGGCCTCCGCTGCCGCCATCGGGGGTTCATCGTCCGACAGGCCCGGGCTTCTGGCAAGCAGGTCGTTGAACATACCGATCTGGAACCCCGAAGCGAAAGCGACGCAACCGGATTGCGCGCTTCCTGGACGACCGTGAAGATGCAGTCGCAGAGCCGACTGGCACTTTGACGCTGCGATTCTTGTATCCCCGCACACGGCCGTATACACACGCTCTCGCTCGGGGTGCAAGGGGAAGAGGAATGGACACGAATGCTGGGACACCGCCACCTGCCGGTCAATCGGAGAAGTCCCTCTTGACCGCTCCGGCCGTTTCGCGCGCGGGCGGGCCAGACGGAGACGTCCGTATATTGATGACGACGGCCGTGTGGGGCGTGTGGCACCTCATGGCTCATTTGACCTGCAACCTGCCGACGCTTCTGGCCGCGGGCAATCTGCCGCTTCTCGCCGACCGGTTTCCGATCCGCTATCTCACGTTCACCCGCAAGGAAGATTACGAGAAGATCCGGACGTCGCCGGCCATGCAGCGGTTGAAGGAACTGAACGTTGAATTGGAGTTCGAGTTCCTCTCGCCCGACATCCTTTCCGACCCGATCGCAGCCCACCACCATGCCTGGAACGAAGCCACCCGCAGGGCGCGTGAACGCCGTGAATATCTGCTGTTGATGCCGCCGGACGTTGCATGGGCCGGCAATTCCTTCGGCGTCATCGCCGACCGTCTGGCCAACGGACATCGCGCGGTTTTCATGACCTACTTGCGGGCCGAGAGCGACAGTTTCCTTGAGGCTCTGAAAAAGCTGCAGGAACCGGACAGGATCGATTTGCCGGTTTCGCAGCAAAAAATGGTGGAGCTTTGTACAGCCAGCCTGCATCCGCTCATGGCGGCTTCGTTCCGCGACAGCGACTTTTTCCCGATCCATCCGGAAATGATTCTGTGGCCGGTACCCGGCGAGGGTTTTGCCGTAAGGGTGCTTGCCCGGGAGATGTTCCTGTTCGATCCGACCTATTTCAATCTGAATTCGGCCGCCTTGCCGGACAGCCGTCTAACGGAGGACGAAGTATCGTTCCTGTGCGACAGCGACGACCTGTTTGCGGTGTCGCTGGCTGAAATCGGCAAGGACGTGCAGTGGCACATCCTGCCGCGGACGGCCGACCCGCTGACGATCGCGCCCTGGTGGCTCAGATATGACAGCAAATCCAATGATTTCATGGTCGGACAGAAGATTCGCTGGCATTTCAAACCGGTGACCGAAGCCAAATGGCGCGCTGTCGAGGCGGGCGCCGACCTGCTTATCCACAGATTGATTGCCGCGCGCGAGGCTCTTCGGGTCTGGCAGGTCGCGCAGGTCCGAAATTGTCAACGCGCTGCCACGCTGCTTGCGCTTCTGCTGCATACCGGAGCCGTCGCCGGTCTGATGCGCAGCAGGGAGGCCGCCCTGGTGTTCCTGCCGACGGACGAGGCCTTTGCCGACCTGCAGAGCGACCTGATCGACGATGATGCGGACGAAACCGGTTTGCGTCGCCTGGTCGAAAGCGCGCGCTGGCATGTATGCCCGGTTGCCCATTCGGTTGTTGAGGCGGACGATCCGCTGGCTGCGGCCAAGTACGAGGCGGGATCGGGAAAGCTGAAAACGGGTGCGGGTGCGCTGCCGTTCACGCGCGACACGGATGGTGTCTGGCAGGTCGGAAACGCCACGATCACATCGGATCCCATCCGCACCGGTCCCCTGGCGATTTATCTGGTTGAGTCGTTCGTAGGAAGCGGCTAACGGTCGTGCGCGCCGCCAAATGGCGCGTTTTATGGCTTGCAAAAGGGACGAGGTGCGATGGCCAAACCGCAAACCCATGATGCATCGGATCGTGAAGACAAGATCGTCATGGGATCGGAAAAGAGCTTCGGCATCGTTTTTGCCGTGGTCTTTATGATCGTCGCCCTGTGGCCGCTCTGGGGCGGCGGAGCCGTCCGGCTTTGGGCCGTCGCCATCGCGGCGACCTTTCTGATTCTGGGCTTTGTGTTTCCCCGGGCGCTGCGTCCCTTGAACATCCTCTGGTTCAAATTCGGCTTGTTACTGGGGCGGATCATGACACCGATTGTCATGGGCTTCCTGTTCCTGGTCACGTTCATTCCGATCGGCCTGATCCTTCGCGGCATTGCCAAGAAGGATCTGCTGCGCCTGAAAATGGAACCGGAGTCGACGAGCTACTGGATTAAG